>JALOAG010000008.1 GCA_023228875.1 Bacteroidia bacterium
ATTGGTCGAGTCCCTGATAGTCCATTCGTGCTGATAGGTACCTTTATACCAGAAAGTATCTTCTGGCACACTTTCAAGTTTCCATTTACCGCAATCACCCTCGATGAGTTTACGTTCTGCATAAGCTTTACGCTTTACTCTGACAGAATACCCACGAGAAGTTACAGCATTTCTCGGACACGCTTTGTCTCTGGCTGTGATAGTGAAAAGATACGGAGCCTCCCGACCATCCCCAACTTTGGTTTGCCAACATATTTCAACTTCCCTGACGGCAGTTAATACACCATTTTGGAAAGTAAAATAGGGTGTCCCGACTTTAAAAGAAGCACCGGGCAATCCATTATTCCATGATAAATCAATGGTGTCTTTCCAGGGTTGAGAACCACTACTCCCGGAGAATTCTTCATCTTCAGCGGTGAATTGCATGCAAATCTTATCTCCTTCACATACAGATTGACTCTGCATGTCATTCAAAAACGGAGGGTTGTTATTGCTGCAATTTACTACCCTGATTTGCATGTCGCGTTTGGTGTATCCGATATACAACCACTTTGAAGCGGTCGAATCTAAACGGAATTGTTCCATCTTGATACAAAGGATTCCTGATTCATCGCAATCAATAGGGCGAAAAGAAAGGTCACCTGTTTCAGGGTCAAAACAAATACCTTCTGTGGGTCTATTGGTATTGCCTACTCTACAATTGCAAGGTGCTGTTTTTTTACAAAAACCTGTCATTGGCCATGTAGTAGGATTAAACGGAGAGTTGTATTTTACGCTAACTCCTACTTGTTGTTGACACATAACAAGTGAAAAAGCTATAGAGTCACCATCTGCATCAATAACTCCATTGTTAAAGTAAAATTCTTGGTTACAACAAATAAAGCTGATTGGAGGGTTTTTTAATGAAGGACTGTCATCACATCCATTCTTGATTGAATTATCAATATTGCAAATGTCAATTTCTGCATCAGTTGTAAAGTCGTTCCAAGAACCACCGGTTGTAATATAATCACTCCTGCAACATTCGTTGAAAACAAATCTGAACCTACAACAACCGGCATCGCGCATTGTCTTTAATGTGCCTGAATTAAAATCTACTATTCCTGTAAATATATGTTCTTCTGTACCCTTGCCTGTGTATGCAGTATTAGGGGGCGAACAAGGACCTTTTACATCAGCACAATTAGGTGTTACATCTCTAATGGAAACTCCGTTTAGATTGAAAGAAGCAGTTCCGCTGCCACCTTTTGAACACTCAATTCTGATTGTTTTAGAACCGGATACTGAAATACCCATACAGTCCCTATAAAAGACTAATGAAACTTCATACTTATAATTACCTACACATTTCCACACCAAATCAGAGCCCATTACGTGGTCTGCTTTTGACCGCTGAAAAGTTAGGAGTGTAATGATGAGGGTGAGTCCCAAAAAGACTATCCTCTTAGTGATCAAGCGATGAAGGTGATAAATGATATTCATTAATTTGTTGGACTTGCAATCTCTATAAATAGACAACACATAGCCTGTCAATGTTGCCTTACAAACTAAAGTTATTTTCCTTGAAGTGCGTTGGTTTCTTTTGACTTTTTGTCGAATGTCTAAGTTTTATGGAAGTTCAAACAACTCATAAAAACAAAATTTTTAAATAAATATCGCTAATATTTGATTGATATAGTGCCACTTTGCACTTCACTTTACTTAAAATTGTTCCAGAGTTGTGCTTGCGGATAGGGTGCTCGTACTTTTACAACTTCTTCTTTTGTAGGATGGCTAAATTCAATAGAACGTGCATGCAGACATATTGATTTGTCAGGATTGGGTTTCTTTGCACCGTATTTTAAATCTCCGATGATGTAATTTCCATTCTTAAAAAGTTGTGCTCGGATTTGATGAAATCTCCCTGTTTCGAGTCTTATTTCTAACAAACTGTAAGTGTTAATATGACCTAAGAGTTTATAATGCAGAATAGCTGGTTTTGTGTTGCCCTTAGGAACATTACTTAAAATGGCTATATGTTTTACCCCATCTTTCCGATGATGGTGAGAGAGCGTGCCTTCTTCGCCATTGGGTATGCCATTGACAATAGCATGGTATATTTTTTTGATTTGCCTTTCCTTAAACATGACAGTAAGCCGGGTCAATGCCTTGCTTGTTTTTGCTAATACTACGATACCTGATACAGGTCTATCCAGTCTGTGGACTAATCCCAGAAAGACATTGCCGGGTTTTGAATCACGTTCTTTTATAAACTCTTTTACAATATCTAAGAGACATTCATCACCGGTTTTATCTGATTGAACAGGAACGCCTGAAGGCTTATTGAAAACAATAAGATGATTATCCTCATACAAGATTCGTTTCTTTATTTCTTTGAATTCCATAGGTTAAATAATGTTTACCTCCGGATGAATCTCTATTCCAAATTTGTCTTTTACGGACTGTTTAATTTGTAAGGCAAGAGCATAAATTTCATTGCCGTTTGCGCCTCCATAGTTAACCAGAACCAAAGGTTGGCGAATATGACTACCACAATTTCCAACTCTTTTTCCTTTCCATCCACATTGCTCAATTAGCCAAGCAGCAGGAACTTTAACGAGTTCGTCTTCAACCGGAAACCCTTTGATATCAGGATATTTGCTTTGAAGTTCGTTGAAATGCTGTTGGGTTATATAAGGATTTTTAAAAAAACTACCGGAATTTCCTAACTCACTAGGATTGGGAAGTTTTGATTTTCTAATGGTTATTACAGCATCACTGACTGCTTTTGTAGTGAGATTGTTTTGATTTACTCCCATTTCAGCTAAAACTTGCTGTATGTCCCCGTATTGTGTATTGAAATGAGGTTGCTTGTTAAGTTTAAGAGTTACTGAATAAATGAAGTATTGGTTTTTATGTGTGTTCTTAAAAATGCTTTCTCTATATCCGAATTTACATTGTTCTTTATTAAAATTCTCAATCTTTCCTGTTGCCAATTCAATCGCCTCAAGAGATTCAAACACATCTTTTAGTTCAACGCCATAAGCACCAATGTTTTGCATAGGAGCCGCACCAATCGTGCCTGGAATTAATGACATGTTTTCTATTCCTGACCAACCTTGTGTAATTGTCCAGAGTACTGATTCATGCCAGACTTCTCCTGATAAAAATTTCACCCATACATGTTCGTTGTCTTCATGTATGATTTCCTTTCCTTTTATCCGGTTAATTATGACTAATCCTAGAAAGTCTTTTGTAAACAAAACATTGCTCCCTCCACCCAGTATTAGTTTGGGTTGTTCTTGGAATGCAGGATTTTGCCATGCTGATAGAAATTCTTCTTTAGTTGAAACCTTTGTCAATGCCTTTGTGGTTACATCTATACCAAATGTTTGATAGGATTTCAGAGAAGCATTGAGTTCGGTTTTCATGTTAGCAAAGATGTATGTTATTTGTGTTTTTTTAATGATGAGTCGCGTTGTAATTGTTCAATTGCTTTGGCAATTCTTCGCATTCGGGTTTCTTGCTTTTTTGCACTTTCAATCCATTCTAAATATGCTGATTTATGAGAAGGCGGCAACATTTCAAAAAAGGCATTTGCTTCAGGTGAGAGTTGTAATTGCTCGTTTAAATCAGAAGGAATATTGATTGAATTCATTTTTGAATAATGTTACAGCTTTTAATAAACATTGCTGTTATATTACATTTAACCAAAACGATGTTCTGTTTTATACAGATCTTCTTTGCTAAGTGTCTTAAAATATTCAAATGTGCGTTTTAACCCTTCAGAACGGTGAATAGTAGGTTCCCAATTGAGTAGTTTCTTAGCTAATGTTATATCGGGTCTTCGTTGTTTAGGGTCATTTTCAGGGAGCGGTTTGTACACTATTTTGTTTTGTGCTCCTGTTAATGCAATAATTTCTTGAGCAAAATCATTAATCGTAATCTCATCAGGATTGCCAATGTTGACAGGAGAAGCGTAGTTACTCATTAAGAGTCTGTATATGCCTTCTACCAAGTCGCTAACATAACAGAAAGAGCGAGTCTGAGTGCCATCCCCAAAAGCAGTTAAATCTTCGCCTCTTAATGCTTGTCCGATAAAGGCGGGCAATACTCTGCCATCATTAAGCCTCATCCTTGGACCATAAGTGTTAAAAATACGGACAATACGTGTTTCAACTCCATGAAAAGTATGATATGCCATAGTGATTGCTTCTTGAAATCTCTTTGCTTCATCATACACTCCTCTTGGACCAACGGGATTAACATTTCCATAATAGTCTTCAGTCTGAGGATGTACCATCGGGTCGCCATATACTTCAGAAGTAGAGGCAACCAGAATACGTGCATTCTTTGCTTTTGCTAATCCAACAAGATTATGAGTGCCTAATGAGCCTACCTTAAGCGTCTGAATAGGAATTTTTAAATAGTCTATTGGACTTGCAGGTGAGGCAAAATGCAATATGTAATGAAGTTCTCCGGGCACATAAACGAATTTTGACACGTCATGATGATAGAATTCAAAGTTGGGTAATTTGAACAGATGTTCAATATTGCGTAAGTCGCCTGTAATTAAATTGTCCATGCCAATGACATGATAGTCTTCTTGGATAAAACGATCGCACAGATGTGAACCCAAAAAGCCGGCAGCTCCGGTGATTAATACTCTTTTACGATTCATTTTGATGCTTGATTTTTTGATACAACTTCGCGTCTTCCAATGGAGTAGTAGCTAAATCCAAGTTCTTCCATTTTGTCAACATCAAACACATTGCGACCATCAAAAATAAGATGTCTGTTGAGTGAGGACTTAATTTTGTCAAAATCAGGATTCCTAAATTCTGACCATTCCGTTGCAATTACTAACACATCTGCATTTGTCAATGCTTCATACATGTTAGATGCAAATTTTATTTTGTCTCCTGCAATGCGTTGTACATTAGCCATAGCTTCAGGATCAAAAGCAGCAACTTGTGCATTGCGCTGTAAGAATTGCTCAATTAATACTAAAGCAGGAGCTTCGCGTATGTCGTCAGTATTGGGTTTGAATGCAAGACCCCAGAGTGCTATTTTGAGTCCTGACCAATCACGTCCAAGAACTGCATCCATTTTGGGTAATAAAATCTTTTTCTGTATTGCATTTACTTCTTCAACTGCATTTAAAATTTTGAAGTCATAATGAATCTCTTTGGAAGATTTAATAAGTGCTTTTACGTCTTTTGGGAAGCAGCTGCCGCCATAGCCTATACCGGGGAATAAGAAACGTTTCCCGATACGACTGTCAGAGCCCATTCCTATACGAACCATATCAACATCCGCTCCCAGTAAGTCGCACAGTCGGGAAATTTCATTCATAAAAGAAATTTTTGTAGCTAAAAAGGAATTGGCTGCATATTTGGTGAGCTCTGCAGATTTTTCATCCATATAAATAATGGGGTTTCCTTGTCTTACAAATGGAGCATAAAGCTCTCCCATAACTTTTCGTGCCCGTTCGCTGCTAACGCCAATCACCACACGATCCGGTTTCATAAAGTCATCTACCGCCACTCCTTCGCGCAGAAACTCGGGATTACTTACTATGTCAAATTCAACTTTTGCGTTCTTAGCAACAGCAGCCCTTACTTTTTCGGCAGTGCCAACAGGAACAGTACTTTTATCAACGATGACTTTGTAATTGGTGATTATTTTTCCTAATTGTTCTGCAACTCCCAGAACGTATGAGAGGTCTGCAGAACCGTCTTCGCCAGGAGGTGTTGGCAATGCAAGGAAAATTACTTCTGCTTTGTTTATTGCATAACCTAAGTCTGTGGTAAAATGGAGACGACCATCTTTTAAGTTTCGTTGAAATAATAACTCCAATCCGGGTTCATAAATGGTAATCTTGCCATTTTTAAGACTGGTAACTTTATTTTCATCAATATCTACACATATTACATTGTTGCCTGATTCTGCAAAACAGGTGCCTGAAACAAGCCCAACGTATCCTGTACCTACTACTGCTATTTCCATTCGAGTTGAATTTTAGCCTGCAAAAGTAACTTTGTCAGAATGATTATACAAATGATGATTTGTTGCTTTTTGAATGGTTGAAAAGTTTATTATTTTTTTATCCGAATTATTTTGCGTTTTGTGGAAGAAATTTATTTTTGCAATGATAATTTAGAGTGGTTCTGTTTCAATCTTGTTCTTGTTTTCAGTGAGCATATCTTCAAAAATACGCAGAATGTCTTATTGTGAAACAAGCCGGATGATTGCACTTTTGCCACTTTAAACTAAAAAACCAATTTATAAATATAAAATGAAAAAGAAACTATTAATGCTTGTATTTGCTTTTATTGCAATGTCAACCGCTGTGAAAGCTCAAGTAACTTTTACTTGTTACTATCGTGAGTATTGCGACTGGAACTCTTATTCCTCAAAATTCGAGAATTGTAAGGGCTATGAGGAATCTTCGATGTTTGTGATGAACGAAAAAGAAACGATGTTTACACACACTATCGAGAGTATGAAATCTACTTATTACGTGGATAGTAAAGAGTATGACTCTAAAAATGATGTTTATACCTATGAAGTAACCAGCGATGTAGGTAATAAATATTATTATGTTTTTGACCCAAAGAACAAAGAAATTAGAGCTTTGTATGTAAAGGACGGTGAAACTGTGATGATCCGTTTTTATGTTAAAGCAATGTTCTAATCTAATTAGCAACAAAATATTTTGAAAAGACAGCATGTGTACTCATGCTGTCTTTTTTTATGTTCTCTCATTGATTCCGTATGATGTATTTTGATGTTTATTTGCAACAGTAGATTTTCAATTATTAGCACTTGAAACAACTTGTTGTACATACTAAATTCATTGCTCCAAGGCTACATTATATTGTTGTGCAGTTGTTTGAAAAATGGTATGGACTTAAAGTTGATTTTATTGAGAGCCAAAACATAGCCCCTGATGAATATGCGCTCTATAATCATGAAGGGTTACTGCTGTGCAGCAATAAAAGTAAAATACTATTTTCAACTGAAATTCAACATCATGTTGAATTTGACTGGACAAGAATCAGAAAATTTGACTTTAATGTGGATTGGTTAGGTGCTGCTTTTTTTCTGCTCTCTCGAATGGAAGAATATTATACCCCTAAAGATGCTCACGGACGTTTTCGATATAATAACAGTGTTGCATTTCAAGAAGGATTCCTTCGAGAACCGTTAGTAGATAAAGTGGTATTCCAATTTGTTAAACAATATTTTCCTGAGAAAATTTCTTATTTCAATAAACTTCAGATTATCCCAACGCTTGATATTGATATGACACATGCATTCTTAGGTCGAAATGTTTTCAGGCAATGTGGTGCGATTGTGAAAGATTGGCTTAATGGAACGGTCAAAGAGAGAATGAATGTTTTACAAGAAAAGGAGGAAGATCCCTACAATAATTTTGATTATCAACTTGAGGTATTAGAACGTAACCGATTGCAAGCACAGTATTTTTTTCAAGTGGGCAGATATGGTAAATTTGATAAAAATATTTCTCCTTCCCATCCTCTCTTTATAGAAGTGCTCAACCGGGTTAAGGACTGTAAAATCGGGCTGCATCCTTCTTATAATACTATGATAACCCCGAAGCTTTTGGCACAAGAGAAAGCAATTTTGGAAAAACTTATTCCGCATCCGGTAACTGTTTCACGTCAACATTTTTTAAGATTCTCTTTGCCGGACACTTATCGTTCATTGATAAATATAGGCATAAAAGAGGAGCACAGTATGGGCTTTTCAGAAATAACCGGATTTAGAGCAGGAACAAGCAGGTCTTTTTTATGGTTTGATTTAGGAAGCAATAGTGTAAGCAATTTGTTGATTCAACCTTTTGCAGTGATGGACGTTGCGTTGGAGTATTTTCAGCATTATTCGGTTGAACAAGCCATACTTGAGATTAGAACAATCAAGGAAGAATTGCGAATACTCAATGGTACATTTGCTTTCTGTTTTCATAATGAGTCTTTGAGTGAACGCAATCAGTGGAAAGGGTGGCGAGTCGTTTTTGAAGAGGCATGTAAGCAAAATAAATGAAAATTCGCTTTATCAAATATCGCAAAATTGACCGTGTGAAATGGGATGCACTCATCAGACAAAGTCCTCAGGCTTTGTTTTATGGTCTCAGTATTGTGTATGATACGATGTGTAAGCGATGGGGCGCATTGGTCTTAGGGGATTATGAAGCAGTGATGCCTCTGCCGTATAGGCGCAAGTTTGAAATGTTGCCCTATATATATCAACCTTACTTTGTCCAACAAAGTGGCGTTTTTGCAAAAAGTGAAATCAGTAGGGAATTGCTTGAAAAATTTATCAAAAGAATTCCTAAAAGGTTTGTCAGAGTAAATTATCACTTGAACTATGGCAATAGCCTTGAGGGTACAAATAAAGATTGGATTATTACCCAACGAAAAAGTTATCAAATTGATTTAAGTAGTGGATATGAAGTTATTAGAAGTCATTATAGCAAGGATTGTATTAAGAATTTGAAGAAGATTGATAACCCTGAAATTATTGTTACAGACGATATCCAAATAGAGCAAGTAATTTCTACATACAAAGAAGCTTATGGGCAGTTAAATGAAAAAATTTCTGATAATAAATATGAACGTTTTGCACTGTTAGTCGGGTTGTTAGAAAAACTCCAAAAGGTGGAAAAACTTGCCATTTATCATCAACAGACATTACTTGCGTGTGGTATATTTGTGAAAGCTTTCGGAAGGATTCATTATTGTTTAGGTGCGCCAACAAAAGAGGGAAGAGCATGGAGCGCTACGCATTTGTTGATAGATGCTATGATTAGAAAATACGCTTCTCAAAATTTCTATTTTGACTTTGAAGGGTCTGAGATTCCGAATGTGGCTGCATTTTATAAAAAATTTGGTCCTGAAGAAAATCACTTTACTATGATAGAGAAGGGAATAGTCTGATTTTATTCCATCTGTACTTCTAAAATGCCAAATTTATTGTTTATCAATTTTGCTTTCATGTTTTGAGGAACAGAATCAAGCAGCATAGGTTGCAACATAAAGATCTTGTCGCCCTTCTCCCATTGGTTCGCACGTTTTCTTGTTACTGTCTGCCCTTGTTCTCGTTTGAGTTTTTCAATGTAAAATAAGGGAGTTGCGTAATATTTAAAGCCGGTCGCCCAAGCATAGCCTGAGAAATCACGTCCTTCTTGTATCCCCGAATTGACTAATTCTCCAAAATGATTTGACTCAATACAATATTCGCAAGTGGGAATGGGGGTGTTCATAATTCTGATGATTTTAACACTTGATATTACCACAATGAATACCAAGGCTAATGTTACATATTTCTTATTGCGATAAGGAAATCTGCGTGAAGTATAATGTCTGGAAATGCCCGCAAACAATAAGCCTAAGGTAAATGCAATCAGAGGAAACATTGGAAAGTCATACCATTCAATCTTTGTTTTAGCAGTACTGATAAAGAATAACCAACAGATTGTAAGTAATGAGAAGTACAAAATGGGTTTAGAAAAAATTCTGTCTGTACGCAATTTATAAACCCAAAACAAGAGCCCTAAAGGATATAGAAGAATCCAAGGTGAAGCGCGGTTGGAAAATAATGCCGAAATATAGTAATTCCATTCTCCCCTGTGCCCTTCTACTACCTTGCCAAATCGGCCCCCGAGTTCATTGTCATAAACTGCAAGTAAATAGCCGGGGTTGTGAATGTTTCTGTACAAATAATAGAGCAAAATTGTTGATGCGCTCACCAAAATAGTTGCCCAAAAGCGTTGTGAAGATAGAATCCTCAATAATTTACCTTCTAATGCTAAATATATAGCCAATCCGGGTGCAAACATGAGTCCGGCCACACCTTTACTTAGTACGGTAAGCACCAGAAACAACCCAAACCAATGAAGGTATTTTTGATTGTTTGATTCAACATAAAGAAAAAATGCAATGAGGTAAGCCGTTGAAAATAATGCTAAGAATCCTTCAAAGTCCCCTGTGCGAACGCCATGATAGCCATTATAACCACTAAAAGACAGTAAGACAAATACCGCAACAATTCCACCCAAAACACTTTTGAATTGAGAAACAAAAAAATGGAAAATGAATAAACAAAGTATTACTGCTGACAATGCTGTGGGTAGCCTAAGCGCAAATTCATTAATGCCAAATATTCGCATGGAGAGTGCTTGTGTTGCTGCCAACAATGAAGGCTTGGTGTTCCACAAATCAACTTCCCCCTCAAAAGTAGTAATTAAAGGGTTGCCGTGGTCGCTCATTTCAATTGCGTTTATGGCTTGTCTGCTCTCATCCCAGCAGGCTAATGGACTTGAACCTAAGTTGTAGAAAACAGAAAATGAAGCAGCCAAAAGAACAATGAAATAAGAGACAGAAAGTGCAAAAGTAGTCTTCATTTTATTCACAGCAATATTATGAAGTTTATGCTGAAATAAGCATTGGTTCTATGTCAATCATTCTTAATAAAGATTAACTTTGCCACCCTTAGAACAAGCAAATAATATGTCAGATAGTAAATTACAGCAGGATGCGTTGAATTATCATTCAGAAGGTCGTCCCGGAAAAATTGAAGTTATACCGACAAAACCATATTCTACAAAGAGAGACCTAAGTTTGGCATATTCACCTGGTGTTGCCGAACCTTGTATAAGAATAGCAGAAAATACGGAAGATGTATATAAATACACAGCCAAGGGTAACTTAGTTGCTGTGATTTCAAACGGAACTGCTGTTTTGGGTTTAGGTAATATTGGTGCAGAAGCATCTAAACCGGTGATGGAAGGAAAGGGGCTTCTCTTTAAAATTTTTGCAGATATTGATGTGTTCGATATTGAACTGAACGTAAATTCTATAGATGAATTTGTTAACTGTGTCAAAGCTATGGAGCCAACGTTTGGTGGAATCAATCTGGAAGATATTAAATCGCCCGAATGTTTTGAAATTGAACGCAGACTACGCAAAGAACTCAATATTCCAATAATGCATGATGATCAGCACGGGACTGCAATAATCTCAGGCGCAGGCTTGCTTAATGCACTTAAGATTGTAAATAAGGATATTGACAAAGTCAGAATGGTAGTAAATGGTGCGGGTGCATCTGCTATTTCTTGTTCTAAATTGTTTGTGTCTTTAGGTGTTAACAAAGAAAATTTGATTATGTTGGACAGCAAAGGCGTAATACGAAAAGATAGATCAGACTTGGATGAAAACAAACTCTACTTTGCAACCGATCAAAACTTTAATCATCTCGAAGATGCATTGGTAGGTGCAGATGTTTTTGTTGGATTATCCAAGGGCAATATTCTGACTCCTGAAATGGTGCTGAGTATGGCTAAAGACCCGATTGTTTTTGCATTGGCAAATCCTGAACCGGAAATAGACTATGAACTTGCCGTCAACACCCGTGCAGATATTGTAATGGCAACAGGTAGGAGCGATTATCCTAATCAAGTAAATAATGTTTTGGGTTTTCCTTTTATCTTTAGAGGTGCACTCGATGTTAGAGCTACAGAAATCAATGAAGAAATGAAGTTGGCTGCTGTTCGTGCATTAGCAGCACTCACTTTAGAGCCTGTGCCGGAGGCTGTAAGTATTGCTTATAAACAAGAGGGGCTGTCTTTTGGACGTAATTACATCATTCCCAAACCGTTGGATCCGCGATTGATTGAAGTGGTAGCACCCGCTGTTGCACAAGCAGCAATGGATAGTGGGGTTGCTAAACGACCTATTACCAACATGGAAAGGTATAAACAAGAGTTGAGAGATAGATTAGGCTTGGATAATAAGTTTATGAGAAGAGTAAACTCTATGGCACGTAAGAACCCTAAAACTGTTGTTTTTGTTGAAGCAGATAACTTTAAAATATTGAAAGCTGCTCAAATCAGCTTGGAAGAAGGAATTGCGCGCCCAATTTTATTAGGCGATAAAGTAAAGATTAATTCACTTATTGAAGAATATAAATTAGACTTACAAGGGGTGCAAATGATAGACCCTTGGGAAGAAAGTGCAAAGCGTAGTCAATATGGTGAAATTCTATATGCAAAACGTCAACGTAAAGGACTGACGCTCAATGAAGCTAAGAAGTTAATGAAAGATCGTAATTACTATGGAATGATGATGTTGGAAACAGGCGCAGCCGATGCGGTAATCTCCGGTTTGACAAAAAATTATTCTAATACCATACGTCCGGCATTGCAAGTAATAGGTAAGGAGGAAGGTTATTCGCAGGTTTCTGGCATGTATATTATGATGACCAAGAAAGGACCGTTCTTCTTTGCAGATACAACAGTCAATATCAATCCAAACTGGGAAGAACTTGTTGAGATTACAAGGCAAGTGCATAAGAAGGTGCTTGATTTTGGAATAGAGCCAAAGATTGCAATGCTCTCTTATTCAAACTTCGGTTCTTCTAATGGCGAAATACCAAGTAAAATGCAAAAGGCAGTCGCTTATCTACATAAAAATCACCCTGAAATAAACGTAGATGGCGAAATGCAAGCAACATTCGCGCTCAACCGTGAATTGCTGTCAGAAAACTTTCCTTTTAGCACATTGGCAAATAAAGAAGTAAATACCTTTATTTTCCCTGAACTGGCTTCAGGCAATATAGCTTATAATTTTGCCAAAAGCTTTGGAAAGGCTGAAACAATGGGACCAATTTTAATGGGACTTAAAAGGTCTGTACATATTCTGCAGTTAGCAAGTAGTGTTCGAGAAATTGTGAACATGGTAGCTGTTGCTGTTATTGATGCACAAGGCAAAAGCGGTGCAACTTCGCAAGTTGTTTCTCGTAGTGCCGGAGAATAAGCCTACTACGTTCGGGTTTGGCAAAGGATATGATTTTTAAAACAAATGTTGATGTGGAGCACTAAATCTCCATTATTGCAACACCGGTGTAGCTGTTGTAACAATCTCCTCTAAAATCCTGATCAACCAAGCTTTTAGTTAAAAAATGACTTCAAAAGATGCCGTGATTGGAGAGGAGGGAGATAGTGTGGGGGTAAAGAAAGAAATAAAAAATCGTTATTCATCGTTTTTACCTCTTTTTACCACCTTTACAGCCTGCATTCTTGATGTAACGTGTAACTTGCTGTATATTTTAGTAACGTTATTTCTAACAGTATTCGGGCTTAAACCCAATTCCTGTGCTATTTCTTTATATTCCAATCCGTCCACCAATAACGTTAAAATATCTTTTTCCCTTTCAGTAAGGTTGTATTCGTTTTCCTGTTCGGATTTTACTTCTTTGTTGAATTTATGTTCCGTATTCGTGAGCAAATTCAAAACTTTTCTTGCAATGCTTGGCGATAATGGCGCACTTTCGCCATTCATTAAACTGTCAATCGCTTCTTTAATTTTTTCAACAGGTTCGTCTTTCAGCAAATAACCGTCTGCGCCTGCTTTTATGGCGTTGAATATTTTTTCGTCCTCGTCAAAAATCGTCAGCATCAGGTAACGTGTTTTCGGGAAACGTAATTTGCCCTCTGCCACAGCTTCAATGCCGTTCATTATTGGCATATCAATATCCATTAACACCACATCAGGCTCAATGGCGTTTCTTGCTTCCCGCATTTCTTTCAGAAAATCTTTTCCGTTTTCAGCAGTAAACAGTACTTCATAATTGGGGACATTATTGAGTTTATCCTTTAATGTAAGACAAATATTTTTTTTATCATCAACGATAGCAATGTAAATCATCTTTTCAATTTTCTTTCAAAAATATAACCGAAAAAAGCGCAGTGAAATAGTACACTTATACTAACAACACATACTTTGTTCCTCTGTTTATTTCCGTTTCCAACGTAAGCGTTACGCCAAACTCTGTCGCACGTTTTTTAATGTTTTGCAGTCCGTATTGTTCCTTGCCATGCGGTGAGTCTGTCGAATCGTTTTTTTGTGCGGCATCAAAGCCAACGCCATTATCGCTAATCATTATCAACAGTTTTTCTTCTTCGCACTGTACGTCAATTTTTACTTCGGTGGCAGCAGCATATTTGAAAGCGTTGTTTAGAATTTCCTGACATATACGGTAAAGGCTCAGACCTAACAAAGCATTGAGTTCTTTTTTAGAGGTAATGTTTTCGGTAAAACTGATTTTTGTGCTGCTGTGCTTAAACAAATCTCTTGCAAACACTTTCAGCTTATCCGAAAAATCCTGTACGTTGATATTTGCATCGCTGATTGCCCAAATCGTTTCACGCAGACTACTAATAACACTTTTTACAGATTGGTTGATACTTTCTGTTACTTCACTGCGCTTTTCTTTGTCCTCATCATTTATGCCGTCCAATGAATAAATAATATACGAAAGCTGCCCGCCAACATTATCGTGCAAATCTCTTGCTATTCGTTCTTTATCTTTTTGCAAGGTTTGCAGCATCTGTAGTTCTTGTTGTTTTTTCTTTAAACGATTTCTGTTGAATAACCACAATGCCACTGCAACGAAAAGCAGGAATACGATTACGACAATCACAAGTATCAACTTATGTTGTTCGTTTTTCTCATGCAAAATTTTGTTCTCGGCTTCTTTCTTCTCGGTTTCATAGAGTGTTTCAAATTTTGCGATGTTCTCTGCTTTCTCTTTTTGCAATATTGAATCTTTGAAGTGAAACCATTTCCACATATACGTTCGTGCAGAAGTATCTCCTAACATAATCAAACATTCTGCTTTGCCTCTGTAAGCGTTTAAAATTGCTTCGCTGTTTCCCGTTTCCAAATAGAGTTTTTCAGCTACGTTGATATGCTCTAACGCCTCTTTGTAATCCTTTTTAAAGAAGAAAGCATAATTGTAACGTTTGCTTTTTGCAAAAGCCAGCATACCTTTGTCATTTGACAATTCGGCATACTTTTCGGCTTCGGCTATCATCTTTTCAATTTTCGCAGGATTTTTTGAAGTGTTCAAGTACAGTTCGGCAAGAGTGGAATAAGTTTGCGATAAATGAGCAAAGTCGTTTTCCTTTTGCATTAGCTCAATCGCTTTGAAAGCATATTTTTCGGCAGAATCAACCTTTTCGTCTTCGATGTACAAAACACCCAAAAAGTAATATGCCTGAGAAAGCAAGGTGTCAAGATGATTTTTTTCAGCAATATACAAAGCATTGTAAGACCATTTGAAAGAAGCAGTATGGTCGTACAAAAAGTAATGACATCGGGCAAGTGATAGTGAAGCACGAGCCATAGCAGTAGGATTGTTTTCCTTTTCTGCCTGCTTCAAAGCCTGTAAATATTTTTCCTGTGCAAGCGGATAGTTATTCTGTTCGTAAAGTTGTTTGGCTTGTTGCAGTGTTGTTTCAATTGATTGGCAATATGAATTTGCTGCACTAAGTATGCACAAGCAAAGAAAATAAAATTTACGTAGTTTCTTATTCATATTATGGACTTACAAAACTATCAATATCTGTCATCACAACGCTTAGTACATCTGTACTATTACTTGCCTAAAAACCTGTTGCTATGAACTTAAAAACTCGTGGGCGGGAACAAGTTTGATACTGAAACCGTCTTTTCCAAATTCATCTTTTTGCTCCATTGTTACGATTGTTCCTTCCTTTTTGCCGAAAAATTTCATCGCTTCCAACAAACCGTTATATTCTCGTTCAAAGTTTTGGTCATTGATGTGGTAACACACCTGCATAAGTTGCTGAATTTTGCCATTTTCAAAAACCACAAAATCACATTCGCCTTTTTCTTTGAAAAAAAATAATTCCTTGTATTTCCTTCTCAAGTACAGATAAATCATATTTTCGAATTTGTGTCTGTTATCTTCCGAAAAGGAAAGCGAAACCGCATTGATAAAGCCCGTGTCAATAGCATATACTTTTTTGGGATTTCGTGCCTGAGCTTTCAGCGAATAACTGAATTGAGGCAAAAAATCAACTAAGTAACTATCGCGGCAGTAAGCGAAATATTCCAGCATTGTTGTAGCAGATTTTATACCAAACATTCCCGTGAGCTTATTTGCCGACAGTGGTTTCCCTACATTCGACATCAAATACACCACTAATTGCTTTAAAGGGTAGGTGTCGCGTATATTATGCCTTACGGCTATGTCGCGTATCACAATATCTTCCGTCAAAGCATTCAGAATAAGCGGCTGTTTGTTTTTTACAAATTCAGGCATTTCGCCACTTTGCAGATATGCAGCTACGGTATTTTTTGATGCTTTTATTTTGTTATACCTCAAAAATTCCGGGTATGAGAAAGGAAATAATTCCATAGAAAGATGCCTGCCCGTGAGGTGCGTTCCCATTTCCCTGCTCAGTAGCGAAGCATTGGAACCGGTTACAAAAACTGTATAATTTTCGTTCAACAGTTGATGTATAAAAATTTCCCATTTTTCAACCAATTGTATTTTGTCAAAAAAAAGTGCCTTTTGCTTTTGACGGTCTATTTCATTTTTCAGGCGGACAAAATCAGAATGCTCAAAACCCGTAAGGCGGATGTCTTCAAAATTGAGATACAAGGCGCTTTTGTAATTTTTTTTGAGCAACTGCAACAACAAGGTGCTTTTGCCGCATCGCCTGATGCCGGTTATGATAGTGGCAAAATTTCTTGCTATGGGCATATCTGCCAAAGCAGTTCGCAACAGGGATAAATCTTTAGTTGAAAAGCTTTCCTTTTGTGCAGCTATTACTACCTGTTTTTGCTCCTGACGAAGCTTCTCCTTAGAATTTTTACGCTGAAAGTATAAAATATTATCCATTGATAACGAAAATCTTTATCCATCTTCAATGAAAAATATACATCTTATGGTACACCTGTACTATTTCCTGCCTCAAAACGATTGGTGAGTTATGCACCATTAAAAACGTAAAAGTTATGAGAAAAAAAATACTAAAAACAATCGCAATCGTAGCAAGTGTTATGGTTGCTGTAAATGTAAGTGCGCAAACTCCTACTTGGACCTGGATAGGTAGTGGAAGCACAGTTGGAGGAACTACTGTTCAAGCTGACCATATTAAGGTTGACGCAGCCGGTAATAGTTATGTTGCCGTAAGACATGATGCAAAAATAGGAATCCAAAAATATTCACCCGGTGGTACTATGATTTGACATACCTATTCTGTGGAAGGAAAAGCAACAAACAGTATTGCAGATTTAGTTATAGATAGCGAAGGAAACTCGTATATTGTTGGAACATTCTACGATACCTGCACTTTTGGTTCTACCACCTTAGTTGCCGAATCGGGCATTGCAGCTTATTTTGCAAAGATTGATTCTGCTGGAAATCAAATTTGGATTACACAATCAGAGGAATATGCGGTGGGCACTGCTATTGCAGTTTCTACAACAGGGGATATCATAGTAGGAGGTTATACATTAGG
Organism: Bacteroidia bacterium; assembly: GCA_023228875.1. NCBI lineage: Bacteria > Pseudomonadati > Bacteroidota > Bacteroidia > Bacteroidia bacterium. Next base: position 17,336 of record JALOAG010000008.1, read on the forward strand.
CGATCCGGGTACACCTTTTAGTATTGGATCTGTAACTTTAACCCGACCAAATTCCAACAAACATTATTTTTTGTCTAAACTAGATGCTTCAGGAACCGCACAATGGATTAAAATGTATGAGACGGCTTACCATTTCTCTACCAAAGCATAGATTAAGGGCTTGTCAGTTGATGCCTCAGGCAATATATATGGTACAGGATTGGTTAATACCGGTAGTTCAGGGTCGCTCGATTTTGGCGGAATATCCTTGCCTTCAAATGGTTCCGGTTCGGGTGAATCTGCAATTACTTTTAAAGCAGATAGTAATGGCAATATGATTTGGGTAAAACAAAGCAGCAATTCAAATCTTAATGAAAATATTAGTGGTTATGGTATTGGGTTAGACGATTCAGGTAATGTATACTCATTCGGATGGGTGCGGGACAGTCTTATGTTTGGATTATTCACGGTGAGCACCAATGCCAGCCAGTATCTATATGGAGAATCTGATCTATATGTAGTAAAATACGACAATTTAGGAAACGAATTATGGGCGAAAACTATAGTGCCTGCACAAGCTGATAAAAATTCCATTTTGTATAATAAGATGGGGATGGCAGTATCTAATGATGGAGCTATTTATTTGACAGGAACCTGTAAGCCCTATGGAATTCCTACGATTGATTTTGGAAACGGAGTAACCGTAAGTACCAGTCCTACTAGTAATAATCTTTATGTAATCAAGTTAAATACAAACGGAATTGCCCAATGGGCAAAATGGACAAGCCCAAGTTTTAGCTTCGATAATTTTTATGATGTAGATATTGATCCAGCAGGAAATTGTTATGTTGCCGGGTATTGGATAACCGGTACCGGTTTCGATGGCTTACCTGCACCAACCGGAGGTAAAAATTTTGTGTTAATATTAGGGAACAGCCCTTTATCGGGTATAATGGATTTGAGCAATAGTGCTTTCCAATTCGATTTTTATTCTAATCCTGCTCAAGAGAACGTAACAATCAGTAATCTGCCAAGCGGCTCAACCCTAAACATTGCAGACATTACAGGAAAAGTTGTTTACAGTTCAGTATTCAATAAAGAGCAAACCACAATTAATACCACCGATTTTGTAAACGGAGTTTACATCATTCGGGTTGAGAATAATGGCACAGTAGCTAACAGGAAACTGGTGATAAGCAAGTAACACATCTCACAATCATCATACAAAAGAGTCAAAATGTTTTCCTTTTCCCTTTTAAATTTTTCGGCAGACACGCAACGAATCAAGACAGACAGTGCACGACTAAAAGCCGCTTGCCACTAACAAAGGTAACTATTGTACAACTTCTTCCAACACTCTGTCAAACCAAGTTGTTAGGTAAAAAATAACTTCAATATATGTCATAAGTAGGGAAGAGATAGGGCCGAATACTCTAAATATTCCTACGTAAAATTATTGAATTTTCTTTTCATTTGTCGTTGTGCGTTGGTAATCTTAGTGTTGCCAATAACAAATTTATGAAGATGTTTCTATAACAATTTATCTGCAATCTTTCTGTCGTTGCTAAGGCGCGGTAATTTGTTTTGACCACCTAGCTTGCCTTCTTTTTTCATGTATTCAACAAATGTGTTGGGAGTCAGGCTCTTGATGACCAATGGTTTTAAAATGTTTCCTGTGATTAAATCTTTGTAGTAAACATTTTTGTGTTGAAGGTTTAAATCAATCTCTTGGGCAAATGCTTCTAAGTTTTCAGGGACTTGCTCAAATTCTATAAACCATTCGTGATAGGGTAGTCCTTCTTTAGGGTTGACTTGGGGTGCAACGGTAAACTCACTGATGCGGCAAGGGTGTTTTGCTACCGCTTCTCTCAAAGCCGCTTCAACCTCTTCTCCAATTACATGCTCTCCAAAAGCAGAGATGAAATGTTTAATCCTGCCCGTTACCACAATTCTGTGAGGATATTTACTTACAAATTTGACAGTATCTCCAATGGAGTAACCCCATAAACCTGCATTTGAATTGATTATAACTGCATAATTCTTATTGAGTTCTACATCATGAATGGAAAGGCGAGGAGGATTGTTGTCAAAGTAGTTTTCAGCAGGAATAAATTCATAAAAAATTCCGTGATTCAGTACCATGAGTAATCCTTCACCTGCTTCTCCGTCTTGATAGGCGATAAAACCTTCTGATGCAGGATATGTTTCTATGCTATCTACTTTTCTCCCAATGCTGTTTTCGATTTTAGCGCGATAAGGTTCATAGTTAACACCGCCATAAATAAAGAGGTTGAAATCGGGGAAAATCTCTTTGATATTTTGTTTTCCTGAACTTTCTATCAGTTTTTCAAAGTACATCTGAACCCAAGGCGGAATGCCACTAATTAATGTCATTCTTTGGTTCAGTGTTTCGTGTGCAATTTGGGTTACTTTTTCTTCCCAATCTTCAATACAATTGACTTCCCATGAAGGCATGCGATTTTTCAGCAAATATTGAGGGACATGATGAGCCACAATTCCTGAAAGTCGTCCGGTATTGATACCTGACTTTTGAGTCAAAATGGGGCTGCCTTGTAGAAAAATCATTTTCCCATCTACAAAATCTGTTTTGCCGGTTCGGTTGATATAGGTCAAGATGGCGTTTCGTGCTGAGTCAATATGATTGGAAATGGAGTCTTTTGTGATAGGAATGTATTTGGCTCCTGAAGTTGTGCCCGATGTTTTAGCTAAGTAAATAGGCTTCCCTTTCCATAATACATCTTGTTCGCCCATTACAACCCTTTCAATCCAAGGTTTTAAATCTTCATAGTCTCGGATTGGAATATTTTTTTTGAAATCTTCGTATGTGTGAATTTGGTCAGCGTGATGTTCAATGCCGAATTTTGTTTGCCTTAGCCCTTTGATTAGCTGCTGAAAAACAATGTTTTGTGTTTTTTCGGGTTCAACACTCCATTTCTTTATTTTGTTGACGATAAATCTGGCAAATGGTTTAGATAAGGCTTTTTTAATTGACATGCTTGCTCACTCTCTTGCTATGAGGGCAAATGTATGTTTTTATGATTAATTTCAGAAACTCAGTCAATCTAACTCCTGAAATGTTTAGCATAGTTTTTTTAGCATTTAATTGACTCTTATACTGCATGAACAAGGTGTAGCACTTTAGAAGTTTTTTGCTCTAACACTATGTTTTTACCATTTGTTAAAGAAGGAGGAATCCCGCTGTCAGCATGGTTGTATATACTAATCAGTCTTAGGTGGTTGAGCAACTTGACTTCAAAACTATAGCTCAAATCTTTTTCAATGTTCGTGAGTTTTCTTTCATCACAATCTACAATGGCTTTGAAACTGATTGCCGAGTTTTGCATTACGTTTACACGTACTTTATTTGCGGCAAGGATTCTGAAAATTTCTTGGAGGTTATTCTCGGCAACAAAAGAAAAGTCGCGAGTTTTGAGCGTAAGCAAGCATTGGTTCTCTTTGAAAATGTAGCATGTTTTTTCTGTTTTGTTTTCAGAACCTTCGCTTACTATTGTGCCGGGCTTGGAAGGGTCGATAAATGATTTTACGAATAATGGAATTCCTTTGCTCTTGAGCGGTTGTATTGTTTTTGGATGTATAACGCTTGCTCCGTAATAAGCTAACTCTATGGCTTGGTCAAAGCTGAGAGAGTCTATTTTTTCTGCATCATTAAATTTCTTTGGATCTGCGTTCATCACTCCGGCAACGTCTTTCCAAATGGTAACGGATTCAGCGTTTAGACACCATGCAAATATAGCTGCGCTGTAATCCGAACCTTCTCTCCCTAATGTGGTTGTGGCATTATTCCTGTCTTTGCCAATAAAACCTTGGGTGATAACCATGCTTCTTTCTGCAAATGGCTTGAGTTTTGAAACAATAATATGCTCGGTTTCTGTCCAGTTTACGTTTGCTTCTCTAAAATTGCTGTTTGTAAAAATGAAATTACGTGCGTCAACCCATTTGTTCTTGATTCCTTGTGAGAGTAAATATGCACTAATGATTTTTGTAGAAATCAATTCTCCTAAACTTACAATTTGATCATACACAAAATCAAAATCATCCTTCACTTCTTTCTCTGTCATACATTCTAATTCAAGAAAAAGATTGTCAAGCTCATTGAAAATCGGGTGGTTAGTATCTGCAAATAAGTCCTTACAAATTTTTATATGAAATGTTGCAAATTCTTTGATGGTATCATTCAAATCAGATTTTTTATTTAAAAAAGAATCTACTACGTGTTCTAATAAATTGGTTGTCTTTGCCATAGCAGAAATGACAACCAAGACTCTTTCTGAGGCGTAGATATTAAGAATGTTTGCTACGTTTCTAACTGAAGCAGCATCTTTCACAGAAGCTCCTCCGAATTTGAATATTTTCATCTGATTTTGTTCCAAATACTATTGTTATTTTTGAGGCGCGAAAATACAACAGAATTAGATGAAAAATGCAGTAACAACATTAGGTCAATTTATAATTGACAGACAAGAAGAAGTTCATGATGCTAAAGGAGCATTTTCAGATATTTTCAGAGCCATAGAACTTGCTTCAAAAATTGTCAATAGAGATGTGCGCAAAGCCGGATTGGTGGACATATTAGGCTATCATGGCTCAACAAATATTCAAGGTGAAGAGGTGAAAAAGTTAGATATGATTGCTAATGAGGTTTTTAAAAGTCATATAGAAAAGACAGGAGAAGTCTGTGCCATTATTTCGGAGGAAGAAGATGATGTGTATTGGTGTATCGATGCAAAAAATGCTAAGTATATATTTTGTATGGACCCTTTGGATGGGTCTTCAAATATTGATGTAAATGCTTCAATCGGAACCATTTTTTCTTTGTACAAAAGACAAGATTTGACTCAACCTTGTTCATTGAACGACATCTTGCGTCCGGGACATGAAATTGTTGCAGCAGGTTATATTATTTATGGCTCAAGCACTATGCTTGTTTATTCTGCCGGAAATGGCGTAAATGGTTTTACACTTGATGATTCAATACATGAATTTTGTCTTTCGCATCCCAATATTATCACACCTGAAAACGGCAGTATTTTGTCTGTTAATGAAGGAAATTTGCATGACTTTGAAGACAGGGTTCAGCAGTATATTCATCTATGCAAGGAACAACGTTTTAGTGCGAGATATATAGGCTCCTTGATAGCTGATTTTCATAGAAATCTTCTAAAGGGAGGAATTTACATTTATCCGGCTACCGAAAAAGCACCTAAAGGGAAGTTGCGCTTGTTGTACGAGTGTAATCCAATGGCGTTCTTAGTTGAAAATGCAGGAGGAAAAGCTTCTGACGGCACGCAAAGAATTTTGGACATTCTTCCTGAAAAATTGCACCAAAGAACCCCGCTGTATATTGGCTCGGCTAAAATGGTTGAAACGCTGTTAGGGTAGGGCTAAGTTTGTTTATATTTTGCCTGAATAGTGTTTTCGATACTTTTGGTTGTATTTTTGCAATCATAGAAATATGCGCTTAGCAACTCTCTTTATTATTATTATTTGTATGTTGTTTTATGGATTTGGAGTGAATCATACTACACAGATATTTGTGGAATTTCATAGATTGAAGGTAAGTAATGTTGTGTGCTTTTCTGCTGATAATCTTGGGAATATTTATACAGCAAATTCCAACGGAGATATTGTGAAATATGATAAAGAAGGGACTAAGACAGCTGTCGCAAATAATAAATTATTAGGGAATGTGTTCTCAATAGATGCCTCAAATCCGTTTGAAATCTATGTGTTTTACAAAGAACAGAATAAAGTAATATACTATGACAACCAGCTAAACATGCTTGGACAATCAAACTTGGAAGAAGGCGGATTCTTAATGTTAAGCACGTTGGCAAGAAGTTATGATGGAAAAATTTGGCTCTTTGATCAAAGTGATATGAAGTTGAAAAAGGTTAAGAAAGATCTAAACCTTGAATTAAGTAGTGGCAATGTACGTGATTATGCTAACAATCCGCAATTTGCACCTGTTTACATTGGGGATATGAATAATGCGATTTATTTGTTTGACAGCACCTCGGGACTTTACGAATTTGACAATTTCGGCAATTTTGTGAGAACAATTGAACTTACAAACGCCTCGCAATTTTTTGTTATGTCGGGCAAAATGTATTTCTTGAAAAATAACGCAATCTATTTATTGGATAAGACTTTTTTGCAAGAGAAATCTATCCCAATAGAGAACAAGCCGGAGCAAATTGCTGCCTTTACGCTTTCTCCGGACAGGATGGTGTTGCAAAGCGGAAATGAATTAATTTTGTACGCCCTTACAAATAAAAATAAATAATGCTCGATAAGTTAGAGGCGATTGAAGCGCGGTTTAAAGATCTTGAAATCTTATTATCAAGTCCTGAGGTAATTTCTGATATGAAGAAATTTACCCAACTCAATAAAGAGTATAGTGATTTACGCGAAGTAGTGGATGTAATAAAAAAATATAAGGTCTATTACAAAAACCGTGAACAAGCGAGAGAGATTCTAAAAAACGAAAAAGATATTGAATTAAAAGAGCTTGCCAAAGATGAGTTAGATGAAGCAGAATCAAAGTTGCCTGAACTGGAAGAGACTCTAAGAATCATGATGTTGCCCAAGGATCCACAAGATGAGCGCAATGCAATCATTGAAATCAGGGCAGGTACCGGAGGTGATGAGGCCGCAATTTTTGTAGGCGAGTTGGGTAGGATGTACATGAGATATTGCGAAGGCAGAGGGTGGAAAACAGAAATCATCGAATCCAATGAAAATGAAGCCGGAGGTTTTAGTAGGTTGTCTATATCTGTTGAAGGGAAAGACGTTTATGGGACATTAAAATTTGAGTCAGGAGTGCATAGGGTGCAGCGAGTGCCTGTTACCGAGTCGCAGGGGCGCGTACACACTTCTGCCGTATCAGTAGCTGTGCTGCCCGAGGCTGATGAGGTGGAGATTGAAATTAAGGATTCTGATTTGAAATATGAAACAGCGCGCAGTGGTGGTGCCGGAGGTCAGAATGTAAACAAAGTTGAAACGAAAGTGCATTTAACCCATTTACCTACCGGTATCGTGGTTACGTGCCAAGTTGAAAGAACACAGTTAGGTAATAAAATGCTTGCACTAAAGATGTTGCGTACTAAGCTTTTTGAAGACGCAGTCAGAAAACAAGAAGAAGCCATTGCATCACAAAGAAAAACTTTGGTTTCTACCGGAGATAGGAGTGCAAAAGTAAGGACATATAATTTCCCTCAAAGCCGTATGACAGATCATAGAATCGGCTTGACACTCTATAACCTTGCGGATGTAATGAATGGTGATATTGGTGAGATTATCAATAAGCTGCAACTTGCTGAGAACACTGAAAGGATGAAAAATCAGGAGCTAGCCTAAGTACACTATTTAAACTTTTCTAACTTTGCACAATAATATTAACTGAATCTCTTATGAAAAAACTATGGATTATGACTGCATTTGGTGCTTTGGGCATCATCTTAGCATGTAACAACAGACCACAACCTGTTACGGTTGATGAACCGCAAATTAACCAAGACTCTTTATTAATGGACTTAGCTAAGTCAACTTTTGGCACACTGCCGGAAAGAGCTGAAAACCCTGACAATGAAATTACTAATGACAAAGTTCTGTTAGGCAGGGTGTTGTTTTTTGATTCAAGACTTTCTAAGAAAGGGAATATTAGTTGTAACTCTTGCCATTCTTTGGATAAGTTCGGAGTGGATAATGAGCCTACCTCTCCGGGTGATGATGGAGTAAGAGGTGGTAGAAATTCTCCAACTGTGTTGAATGCAGCTTTGCATTTTATGCAATTTTGGGATGGCAGAGCACAGGATGTAGAAGAGCAAGCCGGTGGTCCTATTTTGAACCCTGTTGAACACAATATCCCTGATTCCGGATTTTTAATTAAGAAATTAAGCAAAATACCCATGTATCAGGATTTGTTTGCAAAAGCATTTCCCAATGAAAAAACTCCTATTACCTATGCAAATTTAACGAGAGCAATTGGAGCTTTTGAAAGAATTTTGATTACACCTTCGAGAGTAGATAAATTTATTGCCGGAGATGCAAACGCACTTACGCAAGAGGAGAAGGCAGGATTCCAAGTCTTTATGGATGCAGGATGTAATACTTGCCATAACGGACCTGCAGCCGGTGGTATGATTTTGCAAAAATTTGGTATTTATACAGACTATTGGAATGAAACAAAATGCGCGAAAGTAGATTCCGGACGCTATGATATTACAAAGAATGAGAATGATAAATACTTCTTTAAAGTGCCAACTTTGAGAAATGTTGAAAAGACATTTCCTTATTTCCATGATGGCGGTGTCACAGATTTGGGAGAGGCGGTTCGCATTATGGGTAAAGTACAGTTAAATAAAGACTTGACTCCTGAACAAATCGCGTCAATTGTAACATTCCTCAAAGCCTTTACAGCAGACATACCTGACGAATTAAAACATGCTCCGGAAGGATATTTATAAACTCAAATCTTTGTGTTTTCATTAACCCGAAATAATGGTTTAATTTGCACCGAAATTTTTACAATTCAATAATAACAGATATGAAATTTGATGTAGTAGTATTAGGAAGTGGTCCCGGTGGTTATGTGGCAGCAATCAGAGCTTCACAACTTGGACTTAAGACAGCCATAGTAGAAAGAGCCGAATTGGGCGGAATTTGCTTGAATTGGGGTTGTATCCCAACAAAAGCCTTGTTAAAATCTGCACAAGTGTTTGAATATATTCATAATGCCAAAGATTTTGGTATTACTGTAAAAGATTCAAAAGAGGATTTTGATGCTGTTATAAAGCGTTCCCGAGGCGTTGCCGGCACCATGAGTAAAGGAATTGAATTTTTGCTTAAAAAGAATAAAATAACAGTAGTAAACGGTTTTGGTAAGTTAGTTGCAAAAGGTAAATTAGAGGTTGATAACAATGGTAAGAAAGAGACTGTAGAAGGTACACACATTATTTTAGCAACAGGTGCTCGTTCTAAAGAATTGCCAAATATTAAGATTGATGGCAAGAAAGTCATTGGATACCGTGAAGCCATGGTGCTTGACAAAAAACCGGAGAGTATGTTAATCATCGGTTCCGGGGCAATCGGAATGGAGTTTGGATATTTCTATTCTACTATGGGAACTAAAGTTACTATTGTAGAATTTATGGACAGGGTGATGCCTGTTGAGGATGAGGAAGTATCAAAGGCTATCGAGAAGATATATAAGAAGAATGGCGTTGATATTATGACTTCCAGTGCTGTAGAAAAAGTTGAATCTACTGCCAAAGGTTGTAAAGTGAGTATCAAAACGGCAAAAGGTGTTGAAACTGTTGAATGTGATATCGTTTTGTCAGCAGCCGGTGTACAAACAAACATTGAAAATATTGGTATAGAAACGCTGGGTGTAAAGACTGAGAAAGGTAAGGTAATGGTAGATGAGTACTATAGAACAAATGTTGAAGGTGTTTATGCAATTGGAGATATAGTTCCCGGCCAAGCACTTGCCCACGTTGCCTCAGCTGAAGGTATTATTTGCGTTGAGAAAATCGCAGGTATGAATCCAGAACCTCTTGATTATGGTAACATACCGGGATGTACATACTGCCATCCTGAAGTTGCTTCAGTTGGGCTAACAGAAGCACAAGCAAAAGAAAAAGGATATGAAATTAAAGTTGGTAAATTCCCATTCTCTGCATCAGGAAAGGCTAATGCAAATGGGAGCAGAGAAGGATTTGTTAAAGTGATTTTTGATGCTAAATATGGTGAATGGCTTGGTTGTCACATGATTGGCGAAGGTGTTACAGATATGATAGCAGAGGCGGTTGTAGCTAGGAAACTTGAGACGACAGGACATGAAATTATAAAAGCTGTTCATCCGCACCCTACTATGAGTGAAGCTGTAATGGAAGCAGCGGCACAAGCTTATGGCGAGTGTATTCACTTGTAATAAAGAATAAAAGATAATTGGAAAGGGCTGCATTTTGCAGCCCTTTTTTGTTGTCTGTATTGATTGATTTTAGGATATTTTACTCCAGAAGTTGTCTTTGCTGTGAGCCAATAGATATTTTTTGAGTAAGACATTCTCCGGTTTGCTCAATGTGGGATCTTCTCGCAACACATAAGAAGCAGCTTGTGAGCCTAAAAATATGATATATTCATCATTTACCAAGTTTAAAAATTTGAAATCAGGTAAACCACTTTGTTTAGTCCCCAAAATATCTCCGGGACCTCTTTGTTTTAAATCAATTTTTGCAATCTCAAATCCGTCAACGTGTTTCACCATTGCATTCATTCTTTCTTTTGCAGTTTTGCTAATTTCATTTTCAGTCATTAAAATGCAATAGCTCTGCTCCGCACCTCTGCCCACCCTGCCTCTAAGTTGATGAAGTTGAGAAAGCCCGAATCTGTCAGCATTCTCAATGACCATCACACTTGCATTGGGAACGTTAACACCTACTTCAATCACAGTGGTTGCAACCATAATATGTGCAATTCCATTCTTAAAACGCAACATCTCTTTTTCTTTCTCTTCAGGACGCATTTGCCCGTGAACAATGGATAATCGGTATTCAGGTGTTGGAAAGAAACTTTCAACCATGTCATATCCATCCATTAAGTTTTTTAAATCTAAAGATTCACTTTCATTGATTAATGGGAATACAAAATATACTTGTCTCCCTTTTGTGATTTCATTTTTTATGAATGACATGAGCGCGATTCTGTTCTTTTCTTCTTTATGAGCAGTAACTATAGGCTTGCGTCCTGCAGGTAGTTCATCCAAAATACTGTGGTCGGATTCTCCATGTGCCGTCATTGCTAATGTACGGGGGATTGGCGTTGCTGTCATCACTAACATGTGAGGAGCGGGGTTCGATTTGAGCCAGAGTTTTGCCCTTTGTGCAACTCCAAAACGATGTTGTTCGTCAATGATAACTAAGCCTAATTTTTGAAAAACGACCCTGTCCTCTAAAATTGCATGTGTGCCGGTTATCAATGAAAGTTTGCCGGAGGCTAAGTCTTCGAGAATCAAATCGCGTTCTTTGGCAGGAGTGGAGCCGGTGAGCAGTGCTACTCGCAAGCCAAGCGGTGTTGCCCATTCTTGTAATGATTCATAATGTTGTTGGCAAAGTATTTCTGTTGGTGCAATCAGACAAGTCTGAAACCCATTGTCAATTGCCAAAAGAATTGAGATAAAGGCAATAATTGTTTTTCCGCTTCCTACATCGCCTTGCAACAATCGATTCATTTGTGAGCCATTTTTCATATCCGCCCATATTTCTTTAATTACTCTTTTTTGAGCTTCGGTTAATGAAAAGGGTAGGTGTTTACTATAAAATAAATTGAAAAAATAGCCCGGCTTGGTGATTTTTGGTCCAATTGAATTAGATATTCTTGTCAATCGGGTTCTTTCGCTGCGCAATTTGAAAAGAAATATTTCTTCGAATTTAAAACGTTCATTGGCTTTGCTTGCTTGGTCTAATTTGGTTGGGAAATGGATGTCAGCATAAGCTTTTGCGCGTAATGGGAATCCTGTTTTTTCAAGAATGCGTGCAGGTAGAAATTCAGGCATATCAAAGTTTACATGCTCTAATGCCGTTTTTGTTAATTCTGCTATAAACTTTGAATCTATTTTAGATGCTTTGAGTTTTTCAGTTAGAGGGTAAACCGGAATGTATCCCAACACTTCTTGCTGTTTTGCAGGATCATAAATTTGAAGTTCAGGATGTGAAATTGAAAAGACAGTTTTGAACTCACTGACTCTGCCAAATGCTGTATAGAACTGACCCACTGTGATTGTTTTTTTTACCCAAGGAATTGAGCGAAACCAAACAAGTTCCATGCAGCCGGTGTCATCACAAAATACAGCTTTGAGTCTTTGAGTATTACGCACTCCTAAAACTTCAATTGATTCAATTTTTCCACGCACTTGCACTTGTCCTGAATTGGGTTGAAGCTCTGCAATATTGATGTTGGCAGTCTTGTCAAGATACCGAATCGGAGTATGATTGAGTAAATCACCAATAGTGAGGATTCCCAATTCATTCTCAAGAAGTTTCAGGCGTGCATTACTAAAATTTCCGAGCGCACTAATACCTAATTTTTCAAATTCCGACAAGTCAGATTTCACGGTCTAAAATTATGAATAAACTTTCTATTGATAACCTGCAAACTAAATTACTCTGAACACAAATTATCCCTATTTTTGCGCTGCAAACAAAACATACTTTTTAAGAGTAAATACACATGGCGTTAGAAATAAAAGTCCCTTCTCCGGGTGAGTCCATCAGCGAAGTTACAATCTCCAAATTGCTTGTTAATGTTGGTGATTATATTGAATTAGACCAACCTATTATTGAGGTGGAGTCAGAAAAAGCAACACTCGAAATCAATGCAGAAAAAGCAGGTGTGCTTGAAAAATTTACTGCATCAGAAGGTGATTCTGTTAAGGTAGGGGATGTTGTTGCGCTGATTGATACTACTGCAAAAGCACCTGCAAATACAGTTAAAAAGGAAGAGAAAGCTGAAGCTCCAAAGTCTGCACCGGCTGTTGCAAAGCTAGAAGTGGCTCCGGTGAAGGAAACACCCAAAACAGAGACAAGTGCTAAACAAAGTGCTCCTTCTGTTCAACAAAATTATTCTGCGAGTCCATTGGCAGAACAGTTGTTGAAAGAGTATGGATTAAATCCTGATAAGGTGAAAGGAAGCGGTTTGAATGGCAGAATTACTAAAATGGATGTTTTGCAAGCGGCAGTTGAACAAGGTGGAAGCGGAAAAGGTGCCGGCTACTTGAAAGGAAGCGGAAGTAGAGAAGAAAAAAGAGAAAAAATGTCAAACCTGCGCAAAACCATTGCAAAACGGTTGGTAATGGCAAAAAATGAGACGGCAATGTTGACTACGTTTAATGAAGTAAACATGAAGCCAATCATGGATTTGCGTGCAAAGTATAAAGATACATTTAAAGAAAAACATGGAGTGGGGCTTGGTTTTATGTCATTCTTTACTCGTGCATGTGTATTAGCACTTCAAAAGTGGCCTGCAGTTAACTCTTTTATTGATGGAGAGGAAATTGTGATGAATGATTATTGCGATATTTCTATTGCTGTTTCCGGTCCACGTGGATTAGTTGTGCCTGTAATTAGAAATGCAGAGACTTTGTCACTTGCTGAGATTGAGAATGAGGTTAAAAGACTCGCAATCAAAGCTAGAGACAATAAATTGTCAATTGAAGAGATGACCGGTGGTACATTCACGATTACCAATGGTGGAGTGTTTGGCTCTATGATGTCTACACCGATTATCAATCCGCCTCAGTCTGCGATTCTTGGTATGCACAATATTGTTGAAAGACCTTGGGTAGAAAATGGTAAAATTGAGGTTAGACCTGTTATGTATATAGCCTTGTCTTATGACCACCGTGTTATAGATGGCAGAGAGTCTGTAAGTTTCTTATTTATGGTGAAAACATTGTTGGAGAATCCGGAAATGTTGCTTAATGGAACAAGCTCAGCAGAAAGTTTATTGGATTTATAATTTAATAAGATAGTTCTATAAAAAAGGCGAGTCTGAATGACTCGCCTTTTTTATGATTGGGACTCTTTAGTATTTTGCGTTGGCAGCAACAGGGATTCCCCACTTGTGCATGTCTGCATATTGGAAATCTAACTTGTATTTTTCAGGGATGATGCCTTCAGCCATAGAACCTTCTTTTATTGAAGGGAAAATTTCTTCATAAGTAAGCATTTCGTTTAAAGAAATACGTCTGTAAATATGTGAACGAGTAATGTTTTTAGCTTCATCTAAACCGGAAGCACCTAAAATTTCAACAAACGCTTTTACTGTTTCTTCATGATAGTTTGCTAAACGAACTTTCTTATCTGCCACATCAAGTCCCGCAGTTAATTGAGGATCATGAGTGGTAATACCTGTAGGACAGCGGTTTGTATTACACAATAAAGATTGGATGCAACCAATGGCAATCATCATTGCACGGGCAGAATTACACACATCCGCACCCAAAGCCATTGCTCTTGCAATATGGAAGCCTGTAGCAACTTTACCTGAAGCAATCAACTTAATATGTTTACGAATACCCAGTCCGGTCAAAATATTATGAACAAAATCAAGCCCGTCTAACAAAGGTGCACCAATATAGTTAGAGAATTCTTGAGGCGCAGCACCAGTACCGCCTTCGCCTCCATCAATAGTAATAAAGTCAGGATATGTATCCTGTTCAATCATTGCTTTACATATTGCAATGAATTCATTTTTGTGCCCTATACAGATTTTAAAACCAATTGGTTTGCCACCGGATAAATCTCTTAGTTGTTTAAGGAACTGCACCATCTCATACGGAGTATTAAATGCAGAATGGTAAGGTGGAGATGCAATCTTGGTGTGAGGTTGAACGTGTCTTATTGCTGCGATTTCTGCAGTGTTTTTAATAGCCGGCAAAATACCGCCATGTCCTGGCTTAGCACCTTGTGATAGTTTTAATTCTATCATCTTGACTTGGGGCAGTTTTGATTTTTCAGCAAAAAGTACAGGGTCGAATTTCCCGTCTTTGTCTCTGCAACCAAAGTACCCTGTTCCTATTTGCCAGATCAAATCTCCTCCTTGTCTTAGATGATAAGGACTGATACCTCCTTCTCCGGTGTTTTGCGCAAAATTACCAATCTTGGCACCACCGTTCATTGCTTCAACTGCTTGGGCACTCAATGCACCATAACTCATTGCAGAAACATTAAGGATGCTTGCTGAATATGGGTGTTTACAGTCTTTATTTCCAACAGTTACACGTGGGTCGTGATTGAGATGCTCAAAATCTTTAGGAGAGATAGAGTGACACATCCATTCGTACCCTTCAGCATATACATCTAGCTGAGTTCCAAAAGGAATTGTCTGAAGAGTCTTCTTGGAACGTTGGTATATGGTTGAACGATCTACTCTGTGGTAGGGGTGTCCATTGATGTCAGATTCGACAAAATATTGATAGAGCTTGGGTCTGAGATCTTCCATTAAATAACGAAGTCTGCCCAATAGTGGAAAGTTTCTTCTGATTGCATGTTTAGTTTGAACCATGTCCTGATAGCCCATAATGGTAAATACTAACAGAATGGCAAATAATACAAACCAATTATACCCAAGAAACCATGCTAATCCAAAGGTTACAATTAAAGTAATACTCGAGATAATTACAAATTTTCTACGCATTGCTAATGAAATTAAGATGTTTAGATTGTTGAGGAATTAAAAAACAAGGGTTGAAAGGATGGCAGAATTGTTTGCTTAGAAAGTTCCGTGTTTATTATATCAATGTTTAAAAGATACATAATCATTTCTTGCTTCTTTGACCTTGTTTCGGGGGCAAATGTACAAGTTAATTAATAAATTCAAAGACCAATAATCCACTATTTGGACAAGAATATGACTATTAAAAATGAATCAATCTGAATCTCGTTTTTGTAATACTTTGTTTATGGTGTAAAAAAGTACGTTCCTCAATTATTAATCATGTATTAGCCATAATATGCTTTTTATTTCCTTTTTTCGTACCCCTTTAATATGAGTATGAAATCAGGGTTGAGATCTGTTGTACTATTGCTATCATTATTGTTGGTACATGGTGTAAAGGCTCAAGATAAGGGGGAGGTGAAAGGGATAGTCCGAGATGGGGAAAAAGGAGATGCCATCATTTCTGCAAGTATATATGTCGTGGAAACAGGTACCGGTGCTGTAACCGACTTTGATGGGTTTTATACTATCAACAATCTGGCGTCCGGTGTCTATACATTGATCTGTACCTATGTAGGATATGATTCTACACAGTTTAAGGTTACAGTAAAATCGGGCCAAGCAACCGTGCAGAATATTTTCTTAAAAAGTACTGCAAGCACTCTCACCACTGCGGAAGTAAGCGGCAAAAAAAATGATAGAAGCATAGATCCTACGACTTCTAAAGTAACTGTGCATGCTAGAGATATCAAACGCCTTCCTTCAATGGGTGGCTCGCCAGACCTTGCGCAGTATTTGCAAGTGTTGCCCGGTGTGATTTTTACCGGAGATCAAGGTGGGCAGCTTTATATTAGAGGAGGTTCACCGGTGATGAATAAAATTTTGTTGGATGGGATAACTATTTATAACCCATTTCATTCTATTGGTTTGTTTTCGGTTTTTGATGCAGACTTAATTCAAACTGCTGATGTATATTCTGCAGGATTTGGAGCAGAGTATGGAGATAGGATTTCAGCTATTGTGGATATTAAAACAAGAGATGGAAATAAAACCAGACATGGAGGAAGCGTGAATGTTGGTCCTTTCTTATCTAAAATTTCTGTTGAAGGTCCTTTCAAAGCATTTGAACAAGGGTCAGGAAGTAGTTCGTATGTGATTTCAATTAAAAAGTCTTATTTAGAACAAAGTGCCCCCTTGTTCTATTCGTATACGAACTCCGAGAAGTTGCCTTATAATTTCACAGATATTTATGCTAAGACTTCCTTTCATTCTTCTAATGGAAGTAGTATAAAATTGTTTGGTTTTAGGTTTGACGATCAAGTTAATTTCCCGCAAAGTACTAATTATCATTGGGTTTCGAATGGTTTCGGCAGTAGATTCGTATTTATTCCCGAGTCAAGTAAAACAAAAATAGATGGTTTTTTAGCATATTCTGATTATTTGATGTCGCAAGAGGAGTCTGATGATAAGCCCAGAAAGAGTGGAATAGGAGGGTTTAATCTGGGGATAAATTTTACCTCATATATGAAGAGGGATGAATTTAGATATGGGCTTGAAGTAAATGGTTTTACTACTGATTTTGAGCTGTATAATTCAAATAATAGAAGAATAGTACAGAATAACATTAATACTGAGATTGCCGGTTATGTTTTGTATAAATACATCCGTCATAGATTCCTTTTTGATTTAGGATTGCGTTTTCAGGAATATGCCTCTTTAGGCAGCCGTACAGCAGAACCGCGTGTTTCTGCAAAATATAATTTCACAAGAAAAATTAGGCTGAAGGCTGCAGCTGGTATGTATTCACAGAATTTGTTAAGTGCAATTTCTGATAGAGATGTTGTGAATCTGTTTTATGGATTTTTATCCGGACCGGACAATCTTCCCGGTGAGTTTAATGGTAAATATGTAACCTCCAGGTTGCAGAAATCATGGCATTTTGTGTCCGGATTTGAGTTTGATTTATCAAACAAGGTGGAAGTGAATTTGGAGTTTTTCTATAAAGGATTTCCCCAACTTACAAATGTCAACCGAGATAAACTTTTTGATGATATCCCTGCATATTCTGATAAGCCGGATCGCGAGAAAAAGGATTTTATTATTGAATCAGGAAGTGCTTTTGGTGGAGATTTCTCTTTTAAATATGAAGATAAAAGGCTGTATATATGGGCTGTCTATTCGCTCTCTTGGGTAGATAGATTTGATGGAATTAATCATTACCCTACACATTGGGATAGGCGACATAATGTTAATACTTTGATTGCTTACACACTTGATAAGAAAAAGACGTGGAATATGAATCTGCGTTGGAATTTAGGCTCAGGATTCCCATTTACACAGTCTGCAGGATTTTATGAGAAGCTGGACTTTCAATCCCAAGGAATTGGCTCTGATTACCTTTCTGCAAACGGCACATTGGGCATTGTTTATGGACCATTAAACGGTGGTCGTCTGCCTTATTATCACAGATTAGATTTTTCGGCTGAAAAGGTTTTTTATAAAACTAAGAACACAAAGTTCTGGGCTGTATTCTCGCTCACCAATGTTTATAATCGCAACAATGTTTTTTACTTTGACAGAGTGCGCTTTACACGTGTTGATCAACTGCCGGTGTTACCTTCTCTAAGTATAAATGCGCAGTTCTAAGCGTTTGATTTTATTAAATTAAGAGTTTTTTTGTTTGCCAATGTGCTTATTTTTGAGGCGAAAAATAAGTGCATAACTCTATGAAAACTAATTACTCATTTCTGAAATTTCGCTCAGTATGCAAAGTGTTCTTAACTTTGATGTTTTTTCCGGTAATGCAAACACAAGCACAGTTGACAGCCGGTATCGGTTATACACTGGATAACACTACTGCTGCCAGTGCAACAAATTACACAAACTTACAATCTTTCTTTAATGATATATCGTCCGGCACAAGGTCGGATGGCGGACCGGTTCAAGGACCCGGAGTTACGGGCAGTGGGGATATAGTTCTAAATATTCTGAACTCTGTTGTCAACGAACAAATTGTGGTGCTGCCTCATCCTTCTCTGAATGTAAACAGACGTGTGGTGGTAAAAGGTAAGTATCCCTATTGGTATTACAATCCAAATGCTTCTTCAAAATATGTTTTATGGCTAAAAGGTGCGGATCATTTTGTTTTTGATAGTTTGCAAATTGTGAATTGGAATGCTTCCTGGTGTGAAACTGTGATTTTGTCAAATAATGCTGACTCAAATATTTTTCGTAATTGTAGTATCACAAATGATAATTATGATTATAACAAGATAACAGTGAATACAAGTCATACAGCAGATGAGTCTGTTGATAGGTCTAACTATGGGGATGCGGGTGCAATCATTGTTTTTGGCAATTCAATCAATAGTTTAAAACACAATGTCAGGGGTGCAAACGGGAGAGGGAATCTTTTTGAAAATAATAAGATTATCTGTGTGCTTGATGGGAATGGAAGAAGAGGTGCAACCTATGGAATATTTGAATTAGGTGATGGCACAGCCAACTCAGGTGGTAATATGTTTATTGGTAACAGAATCGTCAATCCTACAGGAGTCGGAATATATTCTTATGCATCCGGTGGAGGAAAGTATAACTATAACACAATCCTGCGCTCTACCACTGCTGCAATACAAGATGATAATGACCAAACTTGTCTCTATGGAATTCAACTGTATTATCCTTATTTATCTGCTTATCCTGATAAAGATATAGAGGTAATAGGTAATACAATTCGAAATATGGGTGATAGTTCCAGAACGAATAATGCAAAAACATTTTATGGTATTGCTATTTCAAGGAGTGAGGGTATTACATCGGACGCACATGCAGGCTATGCAGGAACTAATGTGATTAGGGTCGAAGGGAACAATGTCTACAATAATTATGCAGGAAATAAATATGATAACAAAGCCTATGTGTATCCTTTTGCTGCGTACTTAGCTCAAAATGTATTTTTAGTAAATAATGTGTTTGCCAACAATGTGGCTTATCCATCCATTTTGAATCCTATACGCGAAGCAAGAAGCTATATTGAATGGCAATATTCAACTGGCGATGTTGTAAATAATACTTTTTATAGGTCTTTTGATTATTCATTACATTCAGGTACTGTCAATGCTTATGACTATTTGAATGTATCTGGTTCTAAAATTGTTGCAGGTAATCCCAGTATTACCAGACAGATTCAAACCAATTTTTATAATAACATCTCTTATTATGATGTGAAAGCGACCAATTCATATAATAATGGACCCGGGTTTCTTTATTTGTATGATATAAAGAATAATTCTTTTTTCTATGATTCAATTCGTTCAAATAATAAAGCAGACATCAACTCAGTCAATTATTTAAGAGGTGTAAATAATCCACTCACTGCCATCAGTGTGGCTGATTTGAATAACCTGGGTGGTGCAGATAGCAACATTGTTGCAAACCCGGCATTTGTTAATCCTAATAAAAACAATTTCGCTTACCTCAATCCCGCTCTTAATGGTATGGGAAATTATTATACTTCATTCGCATATCCACATGGGATAACTAAAGACAAGTCAGGTTATGACAGAGATTCTACACACCCTGATATAGGAGCTGTAGAAGTCGATTTTGATTTTAAATTAGGTGGAGACTTCAATCAAGGTGATTATGATGTTTGTTCGAGTGTTCCAGCAAAATTTCAAGGCTATGTTATAAGCAAGTTTAATTTTGACTATCAATCCGGTCAAATTGGGTATGTGTTGAATAATCAACAGCCGGTTTTGATTGACTTTGATACAATACACGCTAATGATACCACTTTTTTTGAAATTGATAACCTGAATTTTAAGGGAGCCCCGGATAATTCCCGTTTCACAGTATTCATTGCCCATTTTGATGACAACCATGCTAACGACACTTTGCAATTTAATTTGAATGTTCATAGAGGTATAACCAATTCAAGTATTGGTGCTAACATCACGAGTAAGGGCTTGGAACTGGATTCCTCAAGAAGTTATTGGGTAACTATTCCAAATGATTCTATTGTGTTTGAAGTCCAATTTGCTTCACCTCCTCCAGCAATGGTGGTGAGCACAGTTGTTCTTTCAGCATCAGGAGATACGTTGCCGTTTGCAAGTTATTATCAACCGGTCAATACAGGATTTTGGATAATAAATCCAACCGATGACTATATAGATAGTATGGTGGAAGCGAGACTGATTCTGCATAACTCGCTCACAGGATGCGATTCGGTTATTGTGCGTAATGTTTTAGTTTCACCGTATGGCAGACCTGATTTTCTTGTAAAGAAAGCCTGTGTGGGAAAAGAGGTAGTTTTTGAAAATAAATCAACAGTTAAAAGCGGTAAAATTAAGTATGAATGGAATTTTGGTGATGGACAAACCAGTACCGCTGTCAATCCTAAGCATACTTATGCCTTGCCGGGATATTATCAAGTTACCTTGAAAACTACCACAGATTCGTTTGGATTTATAAAATCACTCACAAAGTCTGTAAAGGTTAGCAGTTTTCCGAATGCTGATTTTGCAGTAAGCAATCTATGTTTCGGACTCCCTATTTCCATCCAAAACAATACAACAAGCAGTTCAGATACCGTTTTGTATAGCTGGGATTTTGGAGATGGTAACACTGCAACTGATGCTGTGCCAACTCCTGTTTATCAGGATGCAGGCAATTATTCAATCAGATTGATTGCTGCATCAGAAGGAGATTGTGCTGATACCATTGTGCGACCTATTTCTTTGTATCCTACACCTAAAGCTGACTTCGTTTATACTTCACCCGCTTGCTTTGGTTCTCCTGTTGGATTTACTAATAAGACTACGATCCCATTTTCAACTTGGAATTGTGAATGGCAATTTGGGCAAGGAGAAAGCAAATCTCTTCAAACTAGCCCTAATTATATATTTCAATCCGTAGGAAGTAAGGATGTAAAGTTAGTAGCTTACACCAACGAAGGGTGTAGTGATTCAGTTGTTAAAACATTAGAGGTAAATCTTGCTCCGCAAATTTCTATTACTCATTCTGATGCTTGTATCGGATTACCTACAATCTTTAACAGCAATGTTGTGGTTCCATCGGGAAATACGGCTACCTACAAATGGGTGATAGAAAGCAAAACAATTATTGATTCTGTTCCCAAAGTTACATTTGCAACTATAGGATTGAAAACTATTTCACTGCAAGTAATTTTTTCATCAGGCTGTGCTAACAATGCTACAATCCAAGTTGGGACGGGGCATAAACCCAATGCTCAATTTACGCTCAATGATATGGTTTGTACAAAAGAGGTTCTTAAAATTACCAATACATCAACCATTAGTTTCGGAAGTGCAAAGTACAACTGGAACATGGGTGATACTGTTTACAATGATGTGTTTGTACCAAATCATGTTTACAAAACTAATGCGTCACAGAACTATCAAGTGATGTTAGTTGCTTTTGCTTCTACCGGTGTATGTTCAGATACAGCAGAGCAAAACGTTCGTGTTGGTGTTACTCCGGTTTGTGATTTTGTAATCAACCCTATATGGATACCCGGACATAGAGGCTATGAATTTGAAGTTGATGATTTTGATGCAACATACAAATGGGATTTTGGAGATGGAGAAGTTTCAAGTGATAAAAACCCTCAACACCAATTTAAAGAAGATGGTAAATATGATGTGAAGCTGTCTATAAGTACGGTTGAAGGATGCGAATGTGTAAAGACTGTTTCTCACACTGTAACCAACCTTAATGTCCGTGACGGTTTAAATGCGGCTTCATTCAAATTGTATCCTAACCCAACAACAGGCTTCATTACAGTCAAATTGCAGAATGTAAATGACAACGGAATAATAGAGGTGATTGATATGAAAGGAGCACGAGTGCTTTCTGTTTCTCATGCTGAACTTACAAGCAATGGCAATGTATTAGACTTGACTAATCAACAAGCAGGAATTTATATCATTCGCTATATCTCAGGAGCAGCAATAGCAATAGGAAAAGTCGAGCTTGTTAATTAAAGTCTGCAAGCGTTATGCTGCATGCAATTGTTTTTAATTGCATGCAGTTTAGTATCTGTATGCTTCGGATTTATAAGGTCCTTGTTGAGACACTCCTATATATTCTGCTTGCTCCGGTGTTAGTTTTTCTAACTTAGCACCAATATGCTCCAAATGTAACGCAGCTACTTTTTCATCAAGGTTTTTAGGTAAGGTATATACTTTGTTTACGTATTTATCCGCATGATTCCAAAGTTCAATTTGGGCAAGAGTTTGGTTTGAGAATGAATTACTCATTACAAAAGAAGGGTGTCCCATTGCACAGCCAAGATTAACTAAACGTCCTTCTGCCAAAATGATAACATCATGTCCGTCAACATCATAAATATCTACTTGTGGTTTGATATTTGTCTTTTTATGACCGTAATTTTTGTTTAGCCAAGCCATATCAATTTCATTGTCAAAATGTCCAATGTTACACACAATTGACTTGTCTTTCATATTCTTAAAATGTCTGTCCACAATGATTTTCATGTTTCCGGTTGCAGTAACAAAAATATTTGCTCTCTTAACCGCATCGTCCATGGTAACTACTTCAAAACCGTCCATGGCAGCTTGCAATGCACAAATAGGATCGATTTCAGTTACTAAAACTCGGCATCCTGCACCACTCAAGGATTGCGCACTTCCTTTTCCTACATCTCCATAACCTGCAACGACTGCTACTTTGCCCGCAAGCATTAAGTCTGTTGCACGTCTGATTGCATCAACCAATGACTCTTTGCAGCCATATTTGTTGTCAAATTTTGATTTAGTAACTGAGTCGTTTACATTAATTGCAGGGATTGGCAATGTGCCTTTTTGCTCTCTCTGGTGTAAACGCATTACTCCGGTAGTAGTTTCTTCACTGAGTCCTTTAATTCCTTTTGCTAATTCAGGGTATCGGTCAAAAACCATATTGGTTAAGTCACCGCCATCATCCAAAATCATATTTAACGGTTTACGTTCTTCACCAAAAAATAAAGTTTGTTCAATACACCAATCAAACTCTTCTTCTGTCATACCTTTCCAAGCATATACGGGGATTCCTTTTGCTGCAATTGCTGCCGCTGCATGGTCTTGAGTAGAAAAAATATTGCAAGAAGACCAAGTAACTTCTGCGCCAAGCTCAACCAAGGTTTCAATTAAAACAGCTGTTTGAATGGTCATATGCAGACAACCTGCAATACGTGCACCTTTCAGAGGTTGTTGATGCCCAAATTCTTTGCGAATGGACATTAATCCCGGCATTTCTGCTTCTGCAAGGTTGATTTCTTTGCGTCCCCATTCTGCTAAGGAAATGTCTTTAACTTTGTAAGGAATATAGGTGCTTGTACTTGTCATGTTCTGTTAATTTTATGAGGTGCAAAAATAAGATTTAATTATGAATTAAAAATAAGTAGCAGACGCAAGTAGTTTTAGTTATTAAGGATTGGTGAAGGAGTGGGTACTATCGTTTTTATTATAGCTTTGCAGGATTCAACATGCAAAATAAAATCACAGCACTTTTTGGCATCAAATATCCGATAGTTCAAGGGGGGATGATATGGAACAGCGGTTGGAGATTGGCTTCGGCAGTAAGTAATCATGGAGGGCTTGGGTTAATCGGTGCCGGGTCAATGTACCCTCATATTTTAGAAGAACATATTCAAAAATGTAAAAAAGCAACGGACAAGCCATTTGGTGTCAATTTGCCCTTGATTTATCCTCAAGTGGACGAACATATTGATATCATTATAAGAGAAAAAATTCAAGTTGTTTTTAGCTCAGCAGGCAACCCGGGCAAATGGACTCCCTTGTTAAAAGAACATGGTATCAAAGTAGTGCATGTTGTAGCGAATACAAAGTTTGCTCAGAAAAGTGAGCAATGTGGAGTAGATGCAATTGTGGCAGAAGGGTTTGAAGCAGGCGGACACAATGGTAGGGAGGAAACCACTACAATGGTGCTGATTCCTTTAGTAAAGAAAGTATGTTCGCTTCCGGTGATAGCAGCCGGTGGTATTGGAAGCGGTAGGGCAATGGCTGCTGCTATGGCTCTTGGCGCAGATGGTGTGCAGGTAGGTTCGCGGTTTGCTGCAAGTGTAGAATCTTCTTCTCATATCAATTTTAAAGAAAGAATTGTTGCATCAAGTGACGGGGATACAACATTGACATTGAAGGAATTGATTCCTGTAAGATTGTTGCATAACGGCTTTTTTGATCGTGTACAAGAAGCGTATAGAAATGGTGCAACACAAGAACAACTGGCAGAATTGCTGGGTAGAGGCAGAGCAAAGAAAGGTATGTTTGAAGGAGATTTAGAAGAAGGAGAACTTGAGATTGGACAGATTGCTGCCTATTTTGACAGTATTGAATCTGTTGAAACTATTATGCAATCTTTTGTGAGAGAATATAATAACGCAATAGGTGAATTACAGTCAAAAACTTTTTAATAAAGCGAGTAGGATAGAGGTGTTGGGTGAAAGTTTGATTTTCAAAACACTCTCAAATGGACTAAAGGTATTATACAAAAAAGTGGCACATTCTCATGTGGCACACTGTGGACTAGTAATCAATGCCGGCTCTCGTGATGATGATGGGTATATGGGTGCTGCGCATTGTATGGAACACATGCTTTTTAAAGGCACACAAAAGCGAAAATCTTTTCATATTCTTAATCGCATTGATTCTGTTGGTGGGGAAATCAATGCATATACAACCAAAGAAGTTACTGTACTTTATTCTACTGTTTATGAAGTATTCTTAGATAGAGCCGTGGAACTGCTTTTTGACGTTGCTTACCATTCAACTTTTCCTGTCAAAGAGTTGGCAAAAGAGCGCAAAGTCATCAAGGATGAAATCAGAATGTATGAAGATTCTCCTGATGACAATATCTTTGATGAATTTCAAGAACTCATATTCAAAGATAATCCACTTGCAGGGAATATTTTAGGCACTGAAAAGAGCTTAGATACCATTACTTCAAAAACATTGCGTGACTTTACTTCGGTTTATTATAAACCTGAAAATATGGTTTTTGTGGTGGTTTCAGATTTGCCTTCAGAAAAGATATTTAGAAAGATTGAAAAATATGCACTCCAACCGCCTTTAAAATCCGACAATAAATCAGGATTTAATCCCATTAGAAAAAAGAATCAAGATTTTAATGTGCAAACAGTGATTAAAGAAACAGACCATGTTCAAAGTTATGTGGTAATTGGCGGACAAGCGTCTCAATCGAATTCACCTGATAGATTAAAGGAAACATTGCTTCTCAATATTTTAGGTGGACCTGCGCTTAATTCACGTTTAAGTTTAGCAATCAGAGAGAAATATGGGTTTACTTATAATATTGAAGCAGGTACAACTCATTTTACCGATACTGGATTCTTCCATTGTTTTGCAGGTACTGATAATGCTCATCATAAAAAGACAATTGCGCTCATTCATAAGGAACTTGAGAAATTAAAAAACAAGAAATTAGGAGCACTTCAAATGCACAATGCACTCAATCAATTTACCGGTCAAATCATGCTTGCCGAAGAAAATAAACTTTCATCCGTTATTGCAATGGGCAGGCAGTGGGCACAAGGAGAAAAAGTGCTTACCCTGAGAGAAATTCTTGAATATGTCAATTCTATTACGGCAGTGCAATTGTTAGAGGTAGCAAACAGGTTATTCGAAAAAGACAAGTTAAGTTTGCTGTCCTATATTCCGTCCAAAGACTAAATAGTTTGAGATATTTTCATTCATTATTTGTTTCGGATTTTCTATAAATCCAATAAAATACTTGTGGCAGAACTTTTCTTAATTAATCCCATTTTACTCATCTTGTTGAAGCGTTCTTTACCTACTTTGTGATATTGTTTCTGTAGCACAACAAAAATGGATTTCACAATGACTAATGTTCCTTCTAATAAGAGTCCGAAGTCTAAGGTACCCATAGAAATAAGGTTTGCCGGCAACCCTTGGATTCTCAGCATTACTAAGGCAAATAAGAATGCAAGCGGGATGACTGTTGCTACAATCAGGGTGGTGCGCCAGTTGAATAAGAATATGAATACAATGAGTGAAACCAATTCGATTCCGGTGATTAAGTTTTCACTAACTGTCTTTACAGTGGTTCCGACTAATTCTGTTCTATCTATAAAGGGTTCAATATTGACATCTTTTGGTAAAATTCTGTTATTTAATTCATGGATTTTGTCTTTAACCCTAGCGATTACTTCATTTGGGTTTTCTCCCCTTAACATAATAACAATTCCTTCTATCAAATCATCTTCGTCTTGCAGTCCTACAATACCTAAACGGGGTTTGGCTGTAACTTTCACTTCTGCAATATGTTTTACTAATATTGGTGTAGTTCCTCTTATCTGGATTACAATATTCTCAATGTCAGCAACGCTTTCTAGCAAGCCAACTCCTCTGACAACATATGCTTGGTCGCCTTTTTCAATAACATCACCACCTACATTGACATTGCTTTTTGAAACAGCTTCAAATGCTTCTAAAGGTGAGAGGTTGTAATTTGCTAGTTCTGTTGGATTAATCTTGATTTCATAGATTTTTTCTTCTCCTCCAAAACTCACCACATCTGCCACGCCAGGCACCGCAGTCAGTTCCCTCTCAATAACCCAATCTTGAATAGCTGTTAGTTCTTTGATTGGTTTTTTACTTTTGATAACATAACGAAAAATTTCTCCTGTTGCCCCACTTGGTGGTTCAATGCTCGTTTGTACACCTTCTGGTAGGGGTATCCCATGCAAACGATTAGAAGTGTATTGCTGAGCATAGAAGTCTGAAACATCATCGTCAAAGATTACCGAAACTATAGATAGACCAAATAATGAAATTGAGCGAACGTTAGATTTCTTTGGTATAGTGCTGACTGCTTGAGTGATAGGGAGGGTTACAAATTTCTCAACCTCTTCTGCACTTCTTCCAGGCCATTGTGTAATAATTCTTGCGCGAACATTGGTAACATCAGGAAATGCTTCTATTGGGGTATGTATATAACTGACTATCCCTGCAACTAGTAATAATGCTGTTAAAAAGAATATTATAATATGATTCTTGAGAGAAAAGGCAACTATTTTTAGCACTAATCTTTTCATATTCAATTGGTAATTACTTCTAGTTAATTAATGCAAAAAGTTTTTTATTTCTTCATAAACCAATAACTGATTACGGGTAATTACCTTTTCACCTTCTTGTAATCCATGTGCAATAAAGGTTGTTCCGCTATATTGAGATAGAGTTTCAATTTTTCTAATTTCAATATCTGTTTGTGAGCGATACACTACCACGAAACTTTGGTTGTCATCAAACACAATAGCATCACTCGGAATACAGAGTTTTTCTGTGTTTACTTTGTTAAAAGCAATTGCCTCAATCATCATTCCCGGCTTTAGTTTCATATCAATGTTAGGTAGCACTACTCTCGCTTTTAATACTTTGGCTTGTTGGTGGTAGGCATCGGTGAGTTTTTTTATTTCAACTATTTGATTCTGATAAATATCGACCATACGCTCAAGATATGTTTGAGAATAAAGTAGTTTTCGAAATTGTAACTTTAGCGAACGTATCAGGTCTGCAAATCCTTCTTTTGTTTTATTCAGCTTTGCTTCCTCCATAGCCATGTTTTTCCATCTTTTTCCGGCAGTTATAATGAGTTGTTCAAAAGATAGACTCGCATTTTGATATTTTCCCACATGCCCCTTACCCCATGATGGAAGCTCTTGAGCAAAAACAGCCCTTTGTTTGGCTTCTGGATTCCAGAGATTTACATCTTCAATACTCAGCAAAGGGTTGGGCCATAACTTCGCTTGAATCAAATCCGCTTCTGCTTTGGAAATCTCGAATTGATGTGCCATTAACAGCAGATTCTCGTTTATAAACTTGGCTTCGCATTGATTATATGTGAGAGTCAGGGTATCATTTGCGTTTGTTTTTGTAATGGAAATAATAGAAATGATGATAAGCAGGGTATGCTTAAAAAATTGCTGTATTGCACTCATATTCAAAGTGCAAAGTTTCCTACTACTACCTTAAAATAACCTTAAAGTGATTAAATTTTGTCTTAGTGTTTAAAGCGTATGATTTTGTTTTTCAAATTCAATCGAAAAAACATTGAGCCCAGGAGTAGGTGCAGCATAAGAGATATTCCCATTGTGGAGGATAATTATTTTTTGGGATAATACCAGCCCTAATCCAAACCCGCTATGTTGTTTGCTGTTTGCTCCTCTGAAAAAATGTTGGAAAAGAAACTTTACTTCTTCCGGTGCCAGCGTTTTGCCGGAGTTTGTAATGTCAATTTTCAGTGAGTGATAATTTGTGCAGTCAATGGTAATCTGTGCTTTTTTGTTGTTAGAATATCGAATAGCATTTAACAGTATATTCAACAATGCTTGCTTAAGCAATTGCTCATTTGCCTTGATAATGAGGTCTGATTCTTTAAAAGAGTCAGGTTTGTATTGAAGTTCGAAACTAAAATCAGTATATAAGACTTTCAACTCATCCATTATGTCGAATAAGCACTCATCCATTCTGACATCTTTTTGAATTGTGGCTTGCCCTGCCTCCACTTTTGATATTTCAAGTAATGTGTTAATAATATCACCTAGCGATTTAGCTCGACATACTTGTTCGCCAAGTTGTTCATGTAGTTTCACATCTGAACTGATATTTTTGATGCGTTCTAGTTCAGATACTAAGACTGCAATGGGTGTCTTTAACTCATGTGAAATATGTTGAACCGCATTTTTCTGAAAAACGAAAGATTCATGGGTGCGAGTGAGCAATTCCTTAAATTGTTCTTGTAGGTAATCGATTTCTGTTGATGTTGTTCTGGTATTGCTTAATTCAAAGTGAGTTTTATTAATATTGATTTTTTTCATTTGGTCAGCCAATGCAGTTATTGGTTTTGAAATTATATTGGCGAGAAACAAGGAACCTAGAATCATGATTCCGGCTATTACAATAAAAATAATAATCAGCACATTCCGCAAATATTGCAGTTTTGAGTAACCAAATTCATCATACGCTTTTAGCACTGCATAAAATGCTTCTTTGTTTTTTTTCTATATAAACTCCAATCAAGTCATAATCCCCGTCCTTGGTCTCAATCCAGCGATTTGATGGTGAGAGTTGATTCGTAATTTCGTTTGCACTCTTGATAGGCAGGTCATTTATGCTTGAAAAAACTAGCTTCTTTTTGCTATCAAATACCAAAAGTTTTTCATCATAAAAGTCGTGGATATTTTGTTTGTCAATCAAATCCAATAGTTCTCTATTGCGTACTTGGTAATCTCCGATTAGCTCGATAGAATAATTTACTTTTTCGTTCATCCTCTCTTGAAATTCCTCTTCTCGGTATTCTGCAAAGAGAATGTAAATGGCTGAGAGGGTAAGAGCCGCTAAAATGATGATGGTAGTTGAAAAGTAAATGAGTATTTTATTTCTGATTTTCATTGCACCTCAATGTAGTAGCCATATCCCACCTTAGTCTTTATGCTTTTTTTGTTAAAAGGTTTGTCTATCTTGTTTCTAAGAAAGTTAATGTAAACCTCTATTGTATTTGTATTTGCATCAAAGGAGCGCCCCCAGATTTCTTTTATTAATTCAGCTTTTGACACAAGCTCTCCCGTAGTTCTGCTTAACCTAAGAAGTATTTGATATTCTCTTGGTGTTAAATTGATTTCATTTCCTTGTCTGGACACGGTTTTAGATAAAGTATTGATTGAAATATCTCCAACAATAAGCAATGCTTTTTCTGATTGCGCTGTTGGTGCTAATCCTGCTCGTTTTGATAAGGCATTGATGCGTATTATCAACTCTCTCATAAAGAATGGTTTTGTGAGATAGTCATCTGCACCACAGTCAAAGCCTTTGATTTTATCCTCTAATTCGCTAAATGCCGTAAGCATTAATACAGGTGTGGTGGTATCAAATGTTCTGAAATTTTGACAAAGAGTATAGCCGTTCATACCAGGCAGGTTAATGTCCAATACAACACAATCAAAATTTTCTCTTTTTAAGATTTTTTCTGCAAGTAAACCATCGTAAACGCTAGTAGGATAGGCTCCATCTGCTGTTAGTGCCTCGCAAATATTTCTCATGAGTTGGGTCGTCTTCGACAATCAAGACCTTCATAGTTGCAAAAGTAGAAAGTTATTCTTGGATAATCCGATATTGTCAGGAATTTACTCAATAATCAATTAATTTTGCGATTTCAAATTTCAACATGAGCGATTCTATCAAACACGAATGTGGTATTGCATTCATTCGACTGCTTAAACCTCTTGAATACTATAAAGAAAAATACAATGAGCCATTATGGGGCTTGTCTCGAATGAGACTCTTAATGGTTAAACAACTCAATCGCGGTCAAGATGGTGCAGGATTGGGGGTCGTAAAGCTCAATCCGGAATTTGGTAATAGATATTTAGCACGTAAACGCTCTATTTCTAAGGGAGCTGTCGCAGAAATATTTGAACAAATACATGAACAGTACAAGGCTTTTCCTGCGGATAAACAAGAAGATATTGATTGGCTAAAGGTAAATTTCCCTTATGCCGGAGAAGTGTTGCTTGGTCATTTGCGTTATGGTACAAGCGGGGGGAATAATATAGAGAACTTGCATCCCTTCTTGAGACAAAATAACTGGATGAGTCGTAATCTCATGATGGCAGGTAATCACAATTTGACTAATGTGGATGAATTGTTTGAGACTTTGATTCAGTTGGGACAACAGCCTAAGGAGATGAGCGACAATGTTACCATTTTGGAAAAAATCGGACATTTTTTGGATGAAGAAAATCAAGAGATTTTTAGAAAGTACAAGGACTTAGGTTTAACTAATGTTGAAATTACGGAGAAGATTAAACAAGAACTGAACCTTGTCAAGATTCTGAAAAGAAGTGTCAAAGATTTTGATGGGGCATACAACCTTGTGGGGATTGTAGGTCATGGAGATTCATTCATTATTAGAGACCCGAATGGTATCAGACCGTCTTACTATTATGCAAATGATGAATTTATTGTAGGAGCCTCAGAAAGAGCTGCAATTTGCACCGTTTTTAATCTTCAACCGGATGATGTGCAAGAGCTGGAACCGGGTCATGCATTAATTATCAAAGCAGACAAAAGTTGGATGATTGATGAAATTATTCCTGCCGGTGAAAAGAAAAGCTGTTCATTTGAAAGAATATACTTCTCCAGAGGAAATGACCGCGATATCTATAAAGAGCGGAGAATGTTGGGGCAGCTGTTAGCACCCGAAATATTGAAAAAGCTGAATTATGATTTTGAAAATACTGTTGTTTCTTATGTGCCCAATACGGCTGCTACTTGTTTTTATGGCTTAATTGACGGTATTAATGAGTGTAGAAAGGAACTGGAAATTGAAGAAATTCTAAAGAATAAGGAAACGCTGACTAAAGAATATCTTAAAAATGTTTTTAGAAACAATGTCAGAAGAGAAAAAGTGCTTATAAAAGACACCAAGATTCGCACATTCATTACAACTGAAAAAGATCGTGGAAACTTGGTAGGCTCAGTTTATGATATTACTTATAACTCCATAAGACCCCAAGTGGATAACCTTGTCATTGTAGATGATTCTATTGTTAGAGGGACCACCATGCGCGATAGTATTTTAAGTATTTTAGGCAGATTGAATCCTAAGAAGGTGATTGTTGTGTCTTCTTGCCCACAAATCCGCTATCCTGATTGTTACGGTATTGACATGAGCCGTATGAAAGAGTTTGTGGCATTTAATGCAGTATTGGAAGTGTTAAAAGATAAGAAAATGACACACAAATTGGATGAAATTTATCAGAACTGTAAAGCAGAAAACGAAAAACCTTTACATCAAATTCAGAATAGATTAAAAGACTTATATGCGTTGGTGAGTGAAGAAGAAATTGTTGCAAAAATTGCACAACTGCTTACTCCAAAAGATTATTCATCTGAAGTTGAGTTTGTGTTTCAGTCAATAGAGGGATTGCATAAAGCATGTCCAGATAATTTGGGTGATTGGTATTTCTCAGGCGATTATCCTACTCCGGGAGGTAATAGGGTTGCAAACCGCTCCTTCTGCTATTTTTACGAAAAAAATCCAGCCAGAGCTTATTAAGCGCAATGTTCAATGGTTGCATTTTCGTTGTCGAAAAAGAAATATCCCTCCAGTTTGTTCATGTGTGTTTGTGAAGGTGGCTAATAAATAGAATGTTTGGTTTGTTTTTAGTGGAAATGTGGATGAAACTAATGTTAAGTTTATATACTGTTGCCATTACTTCGCAGGGTGTTGAGGGTGCGAATGTCATTGAGTAACAATTCTAACCCTGTTTACCACGTTAAACTTATTTAATGCGGAATATCTTAAAACCAAGTGCGATCTGTTTAGTATTTGCTGTTGTAGCGATTTCATGGAGTGCTTGTAAAAATCGAAAGCAAATAGTTTCCGAAGATTTGTCTATTATTACTGCGGATAACTATGTGAAAGTATTGCAAGCAAAAGCATCAGGATGGACATTGTTTTCAAGTAAACTTAAGGTAGAATATATTGATGGTGGCTCAAGTATGACAGCCAATGCCTCATTGCGTATGAAACGCGATAGTTTGATTTGGATGTCTGTGTCTGTATTGGGATTTGAGGCTGCTCGAGTGCTTATTACACAGGATTCTTTTTTTATTATGCAAAAAATGCCGCAAAAGCATATAGAGGCAAATAGTATTGATGTGTTAGGTAATTATATTGGTACTTCTGTTTCATTGACTCAATTACAAAATTTATTACTTGGAAATACAATTTTAGAACCGCGCCAATATCGTTGGAGCGACTCACCGGATGAAGGTATATTTTACCTAAAGGGGCGTAAAGATTCAATCGAAGTTACGCATCGATATTATTTTAAAAACATTGTACCCATAGATGCCGTTATACGTAGTTTAACAGTGTATAACAAGGCTACCATTACTTACCAAGGCACACAGAAAACCAATCTTAAGGATGTGCCAGCTAAGTGTTCTTTCAAAATCGAATACTCACCGGAGAGTCAGCCGATTTCAGTAAATATTGACTTTCAATCACCGGAGTTCCCGAATAATTTAACATTCCCATTCTCTAAACCTACAAACAATGAATAATTTCTTCCTTAAGTATATTTTGCTTGTGTTTGTTGCAGTATTTGTCATTAATACAGCCCAAGCTCAAGATAGGAAAACGCTTGAAAGAAAGAAAATTGCGGCTCAAAAAGAAATTGATTTAACAAAGAAAATTCTTTTGCAAACCGGCAAACAAAAAACAGATAATCTGCACGCCTTAATGGCTATCAAAAATCTTATCAAAGCAAGAGAAAAACTCATTTATACGTTATCACAACAAGTAGATGAAGTTGCTAATGAGCTTGAAATTCAAAAGGAAGAATTAATTGTTCTGGAAAGTAGATTAGAAGCTGAAAAAGGTAATTATGCGAAACTCATTGTAAATACTTATAAAACACGCGGCACATACAATGAAGTTGCTTTTATTTTTTCATCAACAGGGTTCTTCAATGCTCTGACCCGTTTGAAATATCTAAAGATGTTCAGCAATGAACAAGACAGGCTGGTTCACTCAATTGAAGAAAAAAAGGTTCAGATACATGATGCCATTGTACGACTGGAAAAACTGAAAATTGAATTAGAATCTTTATTAGGACAAAGAGTTCAGGAGCGAGACAAACTGGAAGGTGATAAAGTTCAAAAGGATGAAATGGTAAAATCTTTGTCAAATAGAGAAAAAGAACTCAACGAAAAACTAAAAAAGCAACAAGCCGCTTATAACGAACTTGACAGGCAGATAAAGATTGCGATACAACGAGAAATAGAGGAGGCACGCAAGAAACGAGAAGCCGAGAATAAGAAGAAAGGTAAAACGGAAGAAAATAAGTCCAATGTGAATATTCTTACACCTGAAGCACAAGCTTTGTCTAATGAGTTTGCGGGTAACCGATTAAAACTGCCATGGCCCACAGAAACAGGATTTATAACCCAAAAGTTTGGAAATAATGCACATCCCACGCTTGCAGGCATTTACATCGAAAATAACGGAGTAGATATTGCCACACAAAAAGGAACAAAAGCCAGAGCAGTGTTCAAAGGTGAGGTTGTTACAATTTTTCAAGTGCCGGGTATGGGAAAAGCAATACTCATCAATCACGGTGAATATTATTCTGTTTATGCGCGTTTGGATGAGATTTTTGTAAAACAAGGACAGAAAGTGAATACCAAAGAATCTCTGGGAATTATTTTTACGGATGATAGCGGTAAAACCGAATTACATTTTGAAATTTGGAAAAACACAGACAAGCTGAATCCCGAGCAGTGGTTAATGAAAAGATAAATAGGTAGGTAAATTGTGAAAAAGAAGAAGTTCGACATTGTTCCTGCTGTAACCATAGAGCGTGCGGGTGGAGAAGGCAAGGCAATCGCCCATTTAGATGGGAAGGTGGCTTTTGTGAAGTATGCTGCAGTTGGCGATGTGGTAGATTTACGTTTGACCAAGGTCAAAGGGAAGTTTATAGAGGCTGAAATTCATAAATTAATTACACCGGGAAGTGCCAGGCTACAGCCTTTTTGCGAGCATTTCGGTACTTGTGGAGGATGTCAATGGCAACATGTGAGCTATCAAGAGCAACTTGCAATCAAAAATCAATGGGCTTTAGACTGTTTGAACAGGATTGGCAAGGTAGATATTGCAGAGGTTTTACAACCTATGGCTGCACCTGATTTAATTGCATATAGAAACAAAGTTGAATTTACGTTTTCTGATAAATGTTGGGAAGAACATTTTGATAAAAACAACCCTAAAGGCTTGAAAGGGCTTGGGTTTCACGTGCCAGGCAGGTGGGATAAGGTGCTGGATATTCGTTACTGTCATATTGCATCTGATTTAATGAACCAAGTACAGAACAGAATCAAAGCGATTGCAAAACAGCATGAGTTTGAGTTTTGGAAAACGCGAGAACAAGTAGGATGGTTGCGTAACTTGTTAATCAGAACTTCATCAACAGGCGATAACATGGTAATCTTGTCTGTGTTTGATGAGCGACCGGAAAGTATAACACTCATTTTTGATACATTAGCTTCTGAGTTTCCGCAGGTAAATTCTTGGCTCTATACAATCAATGACAAACGAAATGACAGTTGGACTGGGCTGGAACCTATTGTGTATAGAGGCAAAGGTTATATGGAGGAGCGAATGGAGGATTTGGTATTTAAAATCCGACCTTTTTCTTTCTTTCAAACTAATTTTAAACAAGCTTTAAATCTTTACAAACTTGCGCGGGATTGGGCGCAAATAACTTCTCAAGATACTGTCTATGACCTTTATTCAGGTACCGGAACTATTGCATTATTTGTGGCTAAGTTGGCAAAAAAAGTGATTGGATTGGAATATGTTGAGAGTGCTGTTTCAGATGCAAAAGACAATGCAATTGCAAATGGTCTTGATAATACGTTTTTTCAATCCGGAGATATGAAGGATTTGCTCAACACTTCCTTTTTTGAAATCCATGGCGTACCGGATATCATCATCACCGACCCACCCAGAGACGGAATGCATCCGGATGTCATTCAGGCAATATTGTCAGCATCCCCGAGGCGTATTGTTTATGTGAGCTGCAACCCTGCAACGCAGGCAAGAGATTTGACCCTGCTGTCAACAAAATATGATGTGATTAAGTCTCAAGCGGTAGATATGTTTCCGCATACAGCACATATAGAGAATGTTGCAATGTTAGAGCTGCGATAATTTCAGTTTTATTGAATAATATGTTGTAATCTCTGATTTGATTATCTTTGGACTGAGAATCATGAGATACTCTTTTTCTTTTTTGGAATTTAAAATAATACTTGTTTCCCTTATGTTGAGTGTATCATCATGTAGTAAAGAAATTAGAATAAAGAATGATCTTGTCGGCTTGTGGAATTTAGATATTGTTTATCAAAAAGGACGAGATGTTACCAAGCAGTTTTATGAATTTAATTATACCCTGTTATTAGAAAGCAATCAGCACTTTACTCTTTATATGGATAGCCAAAAGATTTTGGGTGAATGGCAATACAGCCGTTCAAAGAATCAAGTGTTTTTGACCAATGAAAACGGATTTGAGAAGACTTTCAATTTTGTGAATATTGATGCGTATGAGTTAGTGCTTAGCGAAATTGTTGATGACAATCTTCTCACAGTCATGTATTTTGTCAGACGCAGTTAAGCCCATTTTTTTAATCAAGAAAACTATTGCATTAATTTGAGTCTGTCTCCATAGTTACACTTTAGTATCTTTGCCGCCACAAATGAGTTTGCTTGAAAAGATAAATTCTCCTTCCGACTTAAAAAAATTAACCCAAGATGAATTGCAAAGCTATGCTGATGAATTACGAGGGTTTGTTATTGATACAGTCAGTAAAACCGGAGGACACTTAGCTGCGAACTTGGGTGCAGTTGAGTTGGCAGTAGCTATTCACTATGTGTTTAATACTCCTGAAGATAAGGTTGTCTGGGATGTTGGACACCAAGCATATCCTCATAAAATTATTACAGGAAGAAGAGAAGTCTTTAGCCAACTCAGACAGTTTCAAGGTATTTCTGGTTTTCCCAAAATGAATGAAAGTCAATATGACGCTTTTGGAACAGGACATTCATCCACATCCATATCCGCGGTTGTTGGAATGGCACAAGCAGACAAATTATTAGGAAAATCAAATTGCCATATTGCCGTTATCGGAGATGGTGCATTGTCTGCCGGACAAGCGTTTGAAGGATTAAACAATCTTGGCTTTTTGAAATTACCGGTCATTGTAATTTTGAATGATAACCATATAGGAATTGACCCGGTGGCGGGTGCACTCAATAATTATTTAAAGTCATTGGAAGAGGGGCAACCTAATTTGTTCACCCGACTTGGTTTTGCATACAAAGGCGGGATTGACGGACACAATTTAGCACAACTTATCAGTGTCTTGTCAGAAGCAAAAAATACTACGATTCCGATTCTGCTGCATGTAAAAACAGTGAAAGGCAAAGGGTTTGAACCTGCAGAGCGTGAACAAACACGTTGGCACTCTACCAGCGGATTTGATAAAATTAATCCATTGGGGCAACATGCGGTTAAAGCAGGGATGAAATACCAAGATGTTGCCGGCAAAAAGTTGCTTCAACTTGCGCAATTACACCAAGATGTAGTAGCAGTTACACCTGCTATGATTAGTGGTAGTTCTTTGCATTTCATGCAGCAAGCGTTTCCTGAAAGGGTATTTGACGTAGCCATTGCAGAACAGCACGCTGTAACGTTTTCCGCAGGCATGGCAGCAAGCGGATTAAAACCATTTTGCTTTCTCTATTCTACTTTTATGCAAAGAGCAATGGATCAAATCATTCATGATGTTTGCTTGCAGCATTTACCTGTTGTTTTTTGCATAGACAGGGCAGGATTGGTTGGGGAAGATGGTGCTACTCATCATGGTGTTTTTGATTTGAGTTTGCTACATGCTATTCCGAATACCGTGATTTGTACTCCATCTTCGGTTCAAGATTTGGAAACAATGATGGAGTTTGCTTACTCTTATTCGCACGGTCCGGTCTTTATTCGATATCCGCGCGGTACGGGTAAGGAGACTGAACTTGATAGTGCACTTTTCGAGTTGGGTAAAGCGCAGATTGTTCGGCAGGGGGAAGATATTGCATTACTTTCCTTCGGAACAATTCGCGACCGTGTAGATGCGGTTGCAGAGAATTTATTAATGAATGGAATAAATCCTACCATTGTTGATATGAAGTTTCTCAAACCCTTGGATACCGAAATGCTGACAAGACTACTGTCTGACCACAAATTGTTTTGTACATTTGAGGATGGTGCTGTTGTAGGCGGTGCCGGTTCAGCAGTTAGTTTATGGTTGCACCAAAATGGTTTAGAAAACAAAATGTACTGTTTTGGGATTCCTGATGAGTTTGTTACACAAGGCAAAACTGAGCTGTTATTTGATTACTATGGTCTGAAAGTGGAAGAGATGAGCAGGCACATTCTTAAATTTGTGCAACAAAATCAATAAATATTTTTGAATGAAAGCAACGATGAAAGTAGAGATATGGAGTGATGTGATGTGTCCTTTTTGTTACATTGGTAAGAGGTACTTTGAGGCAGCACTGAAACAATTTACTCATCAACAAGAGTTAGAGGTGGTATGGAAAAGTTTTCAACTGGATCCTACCATTCCTGAAGTTATTGAACATAAGCAGAATGTTTACGAATATCTTGCACAAAGTAAAGGAATAAGCGTTGAACAGTCAGTCTCAATGCATGAAAGAGTGCGGGAAATGGCAGCAAATGCCGGATTGCACTATAATTTTGATAAATTGGTAGTTGCCAATTCTTTCAAAATTCATCGTATGATTCAATATGCAAAAACACATGGGCTTGGGGACACGGCTGAGGAGGTGTTTTTTGAGGCTTATTTTATTAACGGAAAAGATTTGGCAGACACTCAAACACTGATATCCTTAGGAGAACAGATTGGTTTGACAAAGGCGCAAGTCAATGAAGCACTTACAAATGATGAATTTGCTTATGCAGTTAAGCAAGATATCATGGAAGCACAGAGCTTGGGTATTAGCAGTGTTCCTTTCTTTGTCTTTGATAGGAAATATGGAATTGCAGGAGCGCAACCCATTGAATCATTTATTCAGACTCTCAATCAGTCTTATGAAGAATGGGCAAAGACCAATCACATTGCCAATCTCAAAGTACAAAATGGTCCGGCATGTTCAACAGACGGACACTGCGAGTAAGTATTACTTGTATTTATTTATCAACTCTGTCAGTTGCTCATAGCTGTGTAAACCGGCTTGATTATAAAGAACCTCGTTGTTTTTGAACAATATCAGCGTTGGGATTGCTGAAATTTGATATTTCTCGGCTAATGCTTGCTCATTATCAGTATTGATTTTTAATACAGTAACGTCATCAGTTCTTTCTTTTTTGATGCGGTTAACATCGGGTTCCATGATTTTGCAAGGTCTGCACCAGTCAGCATAGAAATCAACCATGACAAGTTTGTCTCCTTTAATCTCTTCATAAAATTTCTCGGATGCAGAAAGCCTTTTTTCGCCTGTTTGAGGGTCTGTATTGGCAGTTGGTAAACCTGCATTTCTCCAACCTAATAGACCTTGGTTCAGTTCTTTTACTTTGAAGCCTAATTTTGATAATCTATTACCAGCGTCTTTGCTTCTTGACCCGGAAAGACAATACACATAAATGGTTTTGTTTTTGTCTAAACTTGAAACTTGATTTTCAAATTCGGGACTGTTAACGTCTATGTTTTGTGCGCCTTCAATCCTGCTAACATTGTATTCTTGTGGAGTACGCACATCAAGTAAAATTGCATTACCCGATTCATTTTGATACTGTGTTTGAAACTCTTGAGGGGATAAGCTGGCAATCTCACTGTTTTGTGAACATGAACTGATTGTTAAGATTGCGAAAAAAAGTGAAAATAAATAAGTGGTTTGCTTGATCATATTACTTGGGTTGTTTAGTACAAAATTAGAATAGTAATTCTCTTTCATTACTCTTTATCTATAAAAGTCGGATTGTTTAGATTGAAAATTAAAGCCCTAAGCCGCCTGCAATACCTGCAAACTCACCCTTTAACTGCGTGCTGAGTTCATCTTGTGCAGCATTAATCACTAATGCGAGCATCTCTTCAATTTCTTGTTTGCTTTTGTTTGTAAAAAAATCATCTGCAAAGGTGATACTTTCTACTTTGTTTAATCCGCTAAGAACAACCTTGATTCCAAGGTTTTCTTTTACTACTCTCATCTGACCTAATTTGGTTTTCATCTCTTCCGCTTGTTTCTTTAGTTCAAGCATTTTGCTAATGTTTCCGAACATAATGTTAAGTTTTTTCGGTTGCAAAGATAGCCAAGCCGTAATTATGGTAATACATTGTATTTTTCAATTTCTTTGCAAACGCAAAATGGGAAAGGGAAAACTCCAAAAATTTGCTGAATACAATGCAATGGAACATGCTTTTGATGCAAAAGATACGCATCTGAAAGGAAAGTGGAGTAAAGAGGTGTTTAACAATCAAAACCCGATAGTGCTTGAATTAGCGTGCGGCAGGGGTGAATATTCAGTAGGGCTGGCAGCAATGCATTCTGATAAAAATTTTATTGGAGTAGATATCAAAGGAGCACGACTGTGGAAAGGTGCTACCCAAGCATTGGAAAGAGGTTTTCATAATGTTGCATTCTTGCGCATTCAGATTGAGCAGATAGAGAGTTTCTTTGAAGAGAATGAAGTGGATGAAATTTGGATCATTTTTCCCGACCCTCAACCTCAAGAAAGTAGAATAAAGAAAAGGCTTACATCGCCACGTTTTTTAGATATTTATAGGAAAATTGCTAAACACAATACAGTGATTCACCTCAAAACGGATTCCCCTTTATTGTATGATTATACTAAAGAAGTGATTGCAGAACAAGGATTAACAGTCTTGGATGATATCTCCAATATCAATAAAACGCAGACCATTCCTGATTATTTGCAAATTCAAACCTATTATGAAAAGTTGTGGCTCAAAGAAAAGCGTGTGATTAGATTCTTGAAATTTGAGTTGAATAAGTAGAAAATGTCATATTGGTTTTATAAATAACCTATTACTTTGCCCGAGCCTGTGAAAAAGCATTTTTGCATATTGATTTTCTTGCTGCTACTTGTCTCGGTATTGGATATCTTGTTTGGTTCCAGTCGTTTGACATGGCAAGAACTCAAGGAAGGGTTGTTTTTGAATCAGTCTGACAGTGCAGTAAACTTTGTCATATGGAAATATAGAATCCCAAAACTAATTACCGCAATGCTTGCCGGTGCCGGATTGGCTGTGAGCGGGCTTTTAATGCAGACCTTGTTTAGAAATCCATTGGCCGGTCCTTATGTGTTAGGCATTAGTTCCGGTGCAGCATTTGGAGTGAGCTTTGTCATGTTAGGGACAAGTTTTTTACCGCAATATGTAGCCAACTTTCTTAGGCATGATGTAGGGATAAGTATGGCTGCTTTGTCGGGTACTTTTTTTGTGATGCTGCTGATGATTTGGGTGGCAGGAAGGGTGGGCGGTAATTTTACGATTCTGATTATGGGTTTAATAATCGGACAGATATTGGGGGCGTTACAAGGTTTGACAAATTTTCTTGCAAATCCGGAAACACTCAAAGAGTTTGTTTTGTGGGGGTTGGGAAGTTTTACCCAAACAAATAATTTTCAGAATCTTATTATGCTGTTTGCAGTATTTTTATCGTTATTTGTTGCTATTGTGTATTCAGGAAAACTGAATACATACTTATTGGGTGACTTATATGCCAAGTCATTGGGTATTGATTTGAGAAGTTTTAGAAGGGTCGTAATTATTATTACCTGTATTGCTGCTGGAATTATAACCGCATTCTGTGGACCTATTGCATTTGTAGGGCTTGCCGTACCTCATCTGGCAAGGCATTTGTTTAAGACGTATAAGCATAGTATGCTCTTGCCGGCTTCTGCTTTGCTAGGAGCCATTCTTACGGTTGTGTGTGATTTAATTTCACACGTGTTCATAGAGGGCTATATTATTCCGATTAATGTTATTTCTGCCATATTTGGCGGTCCTGTGGTAGTATGGGTGATTGTCAAACAAAGAGCCAAAATGTATGAAGGATAAGCACGTTCTTAAAATCGAAAACTTGGTATGGGGCTATGATGCTAAGGGGCTTGTCAATCAGCCGGTTTCAATTGAAGTGAGCACCCCATCTTTTATATTGTTGTTGGGTGCAAACGGAACCGGAAAATCTACCTTGCTCAAAACGATTGGTGCGGTGTTAAGACCTGTCAAAGGAGCCTTGTTTTTTAATGGTGAAAGTATTGAAAAGTACAAAAAGCGCGGTGGTTTTGTTTCATTTGTCTTTGCACAAAGACCTCAAGTAGATTTTATGAAAGTCAGTGATTTGGTTTTGTCAGGATTGTATTTGCATCAAAACCCTTTTCTAAAAATCAGTCCGGAGCAAATGCAGCGTTATGATTTTGCAGTAAAGGTTACAAGGATTGAGCATTTACAACATCATTTTGTGAATAAGATTAGCGATGGGGAGTTTCAGAAAGTAATGATTGCACGTGCTCTTGTGCAAGATACACCCTTGATTTTGCTGGATGAGCCTACAGCTTTTATTGATTACAGGAGTAAGAGGGAGTTGTTTTCCTTACTTGCAGAAATTAGCCGACAAGAAAATAAAATAATCATTGCATCTACACATGACCCGGATTTGGCACAAGAAAAGGGCGAGGATTTTTGGTTAATAAAAGACCATACATTACATCAGCTAAATCATACCAACTTAGCCTACAAAAAGTTGAAGGAAGAATTAATGTAAGGCATTGTATCGTACCTTTGCACCACCTTTTTTAACATGGAAGAAATTAAGC
This sequence comes from Bacteroidia bacterium, assembly GCA_023228875.1. Taxonomy (NCBI): domain Bacteria; kingdom Pseudomonadati; phylum Bacteroidota; class Bacteroidia; species Bacteroidia bacterium. The sequence continues at coordinate 60,066 of JALOAG010000008.1, forward strand.
TAAATACAATAGAAGAAGCTATTGAAGATATTAAAGCAGGCAAAGTAATTATCGTGGTAGATGACGAAGACCGCGAAAATGAGGGTGATTTTTTAACTGCTGCACGCAATGTAACACCTGAGGTCATTAACTTTATGGCTAAGGAAGGTCGTGGGTTGATTTGTGCCCCAATATCCGAAGAAATTTCTAATAGACTTGAATTAGAGTTAATGGTCGGTAAAAACACCGCGCTTTTTGACACCCCGTTTACTATTTCAGTGGATTTGATTGGTGACGGGTGTACCACAGGGATTTCCGCTCATGATAGGGCTAAATGTATTCAGCGATTAATCCATCCTGATGCTAAACCGGAAGACTTTGCGCGTCCGGGACATATTTTTCCTTTGAAAGCCAGAACGGAAGGCGTACTTAGAAGAGCCGGACATACGGAAGCAGCCATTGACCTTGCACAGCTTGCAGGATTTGAACCCGCAGGATGTTTGGTTGAAATTATGAATGAAGATGGAACAATGGCACGCTTGCCTGATTTAATGAAAGTGGCTAAGAAGTTTAATCTTAAAATTGTTTCAATCGAAGATTTGATTAAGTACAGAATCAAGAATGAAAGCTTGATTAAAAAAGAAGTAACAGTGAAACTGCCCACCGCACACGGGGATTTTATGCTTACTGCTTATACACAAATCAATACAGGGGAAGTGCATTTGGCTTTAGTTAAAGGTGAAATTAAACCTAATGAGCCGGTCTTGGTAAGAGTTCATTCAAGTTGTGTAACCGGTGATATTTTTGCTTCATTCAGATGTGATTGCGGTGATCAATTGCATCATGCAATGGAAATGATTGAACACGAAGGAAAAGGAGTTGTTGTCTATATGAACCAAGAGGGCAGGGGCATTGGGTTAATTAATAAACTCAAAGCATATAAACTTCAGGAACAAGGAATGGATACAGTAGAAGCCAATATTGAATTAGGGTTCAAACCTGATCAGCGTGATTATGGTGTGGGTGCGCAAATCTTGAGAGATTTGGGAGTGAGTAAAATGCGCCTGATGTCTAACAATCCCAAAAAACGCACAGGGCTGATTGGTTATGGTTTGGAGATTGTAGAGAATGTGCCTATTAAGATTCATTCAAATCCTCATAACGCTTGTTACTTGGAAACCAAGAAAGAAAAAATGGGACACGAACTAGATTAAAGGTTCTTCGTGTTAATCTTTACATGAGCATTGATATCTTCTAATCCTCTCAACAATTTCTTGCTTAAGGCTACTTTATATTTGTCAGTTCTTGTTTGCAATTTGTAGCCAGTTGCCGAAAAATATAAGTTAACAGGGAAATCTCCTTTGTGTGTTTTGAGTAATAAAATTAATTGGTTCAATCTTTCATTATCGGTACTCTGCACAGGGAAAGTAACTGTTAAACTGCTTATTTTTTGCTTACTCAGGTCTTGCAACATTCCAAATTCGAAATATTTAGTTCTGATAAAAGACTTTCCTTCTCCTGCTTTATTTGCATATTCATTTTTTACAAACTCCATTGACATAAAGACTGCTGTTTTTGGCGTAAAAAATTTAGCATAATTCACAAAGTCTTGGTCATATAGGCGAAAAGTGTAAGCGTCAGATTTGTCTTCTGCTTCAACAATCAAAAATGGTTTGTTGTTTTTGCCAATTAATTGTTTCACGCTCAAAACATAAAATGCAAGTAAAAGCTTTTTACCAATGAGTTTATGATTGTCGCGAAGTGCATATAATGGTGTAACCTTGGTTGCCTGTATTTCTACCTCATATAAATCTAATGGATGGCTAGAAAGAAACAGTCCGGTAATTTTTCGTTCTTCTTCTAACAATGTAAAGTTGGGCAGTGGCTCTACATCGGGGAGCTTAGGTTTGCCTATTCCGCTTTGAGCCCCTTCTGTACTTCCAAACAATGACACTTGAGATGATTGCTCGGCTTCTTGAGCCGCAGTGCCGTATTTTATTAATAGTTCAATACCGGTTAGCTCACCTTGATTCGAAATAAAATATTGGCTACGGTGATGTTTTTTGTCAAAATCAAATGCTCCTGAGCGTGCCAAACTGTCTAAGACTCTCTTGTTGAGCTGTTTTGACTTCACTCTTTTGACCAAGTCAAAGGCATCAGCGTAATTGCCGTTAGATTCTCTTTCTGTAACTATTGCTTCTGCAGCTCCTTCACCTACACCGCTCAGTCCACTTAAGCCAAATCGAATTGCTCCTTTTTTGTTTACCGAAAATTTTACATCACTTTCGTTGATGTCAGGTCCTAATACGTCTATATTCATTGACTTACATTCATCCATAAAGAAGGAGAGTTTTGACAAGTCATTTAAGTTGTGGGACAACACCGTAGCCATGTATTCTGCGGGATAGTGGGCTTTGAGATAGGCTGTTTGATAGGCGACAATAGCATAACATGTTGAGTGGGATTTGTTAAATGCGTACTGAGCAAATTTTTTCCAATCGTTCCAAATTTTTACACAAGGCTCTTTGTCTAAACCGTTTGCAGCACATCCTTTGATGAATTTTTCCTCCATCTTATTGATGGTATCAATGTTCTTTTTACCCATTGCTTTTCGCAAATTGTCAGCTTCTCCCTTAGTAAATCCTGCTAATTTTTGACTTAACAACATTACCTGCTCCTGATAAACCGTAATTCCATAGGTCTCCGCCAGATATTCTTCCATTTCCGGCAAATCATACACTATGGGTTCTTTGCCTCGTTTGCGTGCTATAAAAGAACTGATATACTGCATCGGACCCGGTCGGTAAAGCGCGTTCATTGCAATCAAATCCTCAAGTCTGTCCGGTTTGAGTTCGCGCAAATATTTTTGCATAGGTGGACTTTCAAATTGAAAAGTTCCTATTGTGTGCCCTTGTTTGTATAGTTCAAAAGTCTTTTTATCTGTCAAAGGTATTGTGTCAAGATCAATCTCAACCCCATGTTTAGACTTGATGAGTTGGATTGCGTCTCTTAATATTGACAAGGTTTTTAAGCCAAGGAAGTCCATTTTGATAACTCCGGCTGACTCAATAACGGTACCTTCATATTGGGTTACATACAATTCTGCATCCTTAGCCACTGCAACGGGTAGAATGTCAGAAATGTCGCGAGGTGCAATGATAACGCCTGCTGCATGAACTCCTGTGTTACGCGCTGTCCCTTCCAGTTTGCGTGCCTCTATTAAAACTTTTGTTTTTAAATCGTCCGGATCCCCTAAAATAATTGCCCGCAGTATTTTTATTTTGTTTAAATCATCAGCAGAAACGCCTTTGGTTTCTAAACTGTCAATCTGCTCGTCATTACCTGTGAGAGGTCGTTCATACAAATCGTAAAATTTTAACCCTGTCGGGCGGTCAGGAATAAGTTTAGCCAAATAGTCAGACTCTTTCAAATCTAAGTCCATCACCCGTGCAGTATCTCTAATGCTGGTTTTGGCAGCCATTGTGCCATAAGTAATAATGTTGGCTACCTGATTCTTGCCATACTTTTCTGACACATAACGCAACACGCGTTCCCGTCCCTCATCATCAAAATCTGTATCAATATCGGGCATGCTGGCTCTGTCCGGATTAAGAAAACGCTCAAACAGCAACTCGTATTTAATCGGGTCGATGTTGGTGATCCCAATGCAGTATGCAACCACGCTTCCTGCTGCCGACCCTCTGCCGGGTCCAATAAATACACCGTTATTTTTTCCCCAAACAATAAAATCCGAAACAATCAAGAAATACCCTGCAAACCCCATTGTTTTAATGGTGTGTAATTCAAAGTCAATTCGCTCTTTGACTTTGTCTTCTAAGGAGCCATATCTTTTTTGTGCCCCCTCGTAAGTCAAGTGTTTGAGGTATTCCCATTGGTTCAGTACCCCCGCCTCAATCTTTTTATCGTTTATAATCTCCCCTTGAGTGTAGATTTTAAACTCATCGGGAATAGGGAAGTCCGGCAACATGATGTCTTTGGTTAAACTCAGCGCTTCAACCTTATCTACGATTTCATTTGTATTGTCAATTGCTTCAGGAATGTCCTTGAACAAAGCAATCATTTCGTCCTGCTTTTTAAAATAAAACTCATCATTAGCGAATGCAAAACGACCGGACTTGCTAACTCCATCTTCTGCAAAACTAGTTGCTTTTGGGTCGCTAACTTTAGAACCTGTATTGATACAAAGCAAAATGTCATGTGCGCTTGCATCCTCGCGTTCTGTGTAGTGACTGTCATTGGATGCAATGGTTTTGAGATTGTATTTTTTTGCAAACCTGAGCAGTACTTCATTCACTTTGATTTGATCAGGAATGTTATGTCTTTGTATTTCAATATAAAAATCCTCGCCAAAAAGGTTGAGCCACCATTTTAATAACTCTTCTGCCTCTTCTTCGCCTTTGCGCAGAATGGTTCTGGGAATTTCGGCAGCCAAACAACAACTGGTAGCAATTAATCCTTCATGGTATTTTTCAACCAGTTCCTTGTCAATACGCGGGTACTTGCTGTAATAGCCTTCTATATAACCGAGAGAGCAGAGTTTTGTGAGATTGCGGTATCCAACTTCATTCTTTGCCAACATAAGCTGATGGCAGCGTTGGTCTCTGTCTTCCTTTGTAAATGTCTTGCGATGTCGATCTTCCACCAAATAGAACTCACAACCGATGATCGGTTTCACCTTGGGTTTTCCTTGTGCATCTTTGTGGTTCCATGCTTCTGCTACAAACTCAAATACTCCAAACATGTTGCCATGGTCTGTAATTGCCACAGCAGGCATGTTGTCCGAAAGTGCTTTCTTATAAATATCCTTAATCTTAGCAGCACCATCGAGCAAAGAATATTGTGTATGTACGTGTAAATGAGAAAATTTAGGCATATTAAAGGGACAAAATGTGCAAACAAAAATAGAGGTCTAAACTTCCAAAACCGCTATAGAAAAGTTTTTTTTATAGAGAAGTAATCAACAGCGAAATTGGATAAGTTGTCAGCAATTACTATTCATTTGATTCCGTACCCTATAGAAAACAAAAAAGGTTGTTCCGTACGGAACAACCTTTTTGTATAAGCAATGAATAATCCTTATTTGCCGAAATAATAATTTACGCCAAGAGTAGGAGTAAGTCCAAGCCCAATGTTGAATTGGCTGCTTGATGTTGAACTAGAACCGTTGTTATTAGGTGTTTGAGAAGTTGACTTCATAGAAGTATATCCAATAATATTGTTTAATGAAAAGTCAACACCCCAATTGTTGCTAAAGAAGTAAGTTAATCCGGGAGTAATATTCACTCCAATGATGTTGTTCTTTATTTTGTTTCCATCAATAATGTCTGAAGGGTGAAGAATATCCGGAGTTCTGTTTTGAGTAGTACCTGAATTGTAACCTACAGAAACTTGTCCAAACAAATAAAGTCCGTTACCTACTTCTTTGTAGTATCTAGAAAAAACGCCTGCACCTAAGTTAACGGTATTCACTGTTTCTTCTTTCTTTCCATCTATAGAAGCGACCCTTCCAAAAAAACTGCTGCCGACATTTAAATTAAGTCCTACAACAATATTGTCGCTAATAAAATAGCCTGCGGTTGGGCTAACATTCCAATTTAAATTACCTTTAGTCTCGGTTGAAGTGGCATTGCCTGAGGGAGGGGTAACTTTGTTTACAGTTTTGCCTGCTAAATTTACGTTTAATCCACCGCCAATCATGATAGATCCTTTACCGGTCTGAGCATTGGCAACCATACAAGTTGAGATTGCTGCTACGAAAGTTAAAACTACTTTTTTCATAAATATTTGATTTAAAAAATGTACTTGCAAATGTATGGATAACATAATCAATGCCGTAGGTTGAAGTTCTCCACAAATTGAGTGGTTGGTCTAAGAAAATGTAGTGTTGGTTAGAATTTATTCAGCATTTCTTGCAGATGACGGCTTCTTTCTATACAGATTTTTTTCAATGTTGTGATTTGCTTACAGTTCTTATCTTTGATGTGGTCATAAACAATGAACAAAGCCCTATACCGGCACGAACACAAGTTGTGATTTGCTTACAGTTCTTATCTTTGATGTGGTCATAAACAATATTTAAAAACAAAAGAAGACAGAGACGTAGTTGTGATTTGCTTACAGTTCTTATCTTTGATGTGGTCATAAACAATAATGGGATACATGGAGAAGTACAGACATAATGAAAGAAGCCCTCAAAAAGAAGGCTCCTTAGTTCCTTACATTGCGAAGTCTATAAGATTAAGCAGTCCAGAACAACTGCAAATATACAACAATAATTTAAACCTAAGAATAAAAACTAAAAATTAGAAGATATGGCACAAGGCGGATTAGAATATGTAATAGACCTGATAGACGGTTCTTTTGGCAAGAACATTCAGAAGGCGCAGCAGCAGACAAGTAAGCTGGACGGCTTGGTTAAGCGCGTGGGGGCTGGCGTTGCAGCTGTGTTTACTGTGCAAAAAGTGTGGGGATTGGTGGAAGAGAGCACCAAAGTGCGGGCAGAGATGGAAGCTCTGGACACCAAGATTAAAATAGTGAGTGGTTCGACAGAACAATACACCCGCTACACTCAAGCGTTGGGTAGCATGATTGACAACCTTGCACTGCCTATCAAAGAGACAACAGAGTTGTGATTTGCTTACAGTTCTTATCTTTGATGTGGTCATAAACAATTGCCTGCTGAATAGGCTTCTTGGTATGCATTGTTGTGATTTGCTTACAGTTCTTATCTTTGATGTGGTCATAAACAATGACAAAAACCGTTACAATCCGAATCAATTTGTTGTGATTTGCTTACAGTTCTTATCTTTGATGTGGTCATAAACAATTAGACTGTTGGTCTTTTCGTTCAAATACCTGTTGTGATTTGCTTACAGTTCTTATCTTTGATGTGGTCATAAACAATTTCTTACAACGTACTTGTATGGTCTTACCCGTTGTGATTTGCTTACAGTTCTTATCTTTGATGTGGTCATAAACAATCCGAATACAACAGGTGGAAAATAATGGGTAGTTGTGATTTGCTTACAGTTCTTATCTTTGATGTGGTCATAAACAATGACAAGGGCAACGATAGTGAGCAGCCAATAGTTGTGATTTGCTTACAGTTCTTATCTTTGATGTGGTCATAAACAATCAACTTTTCTTCCTCAACTCGTTTTCTTCTGTTGTGATTTGCTTACAGTTCTTATCTTTGATGTGGTCATAAACAATAAAAGTAAATGTCTTTGACTTTGTTGGGTAGTTGTGATTTGCTTACAGTTCTTATCTTTGATGTGGTCATAAACAATGTTGGCGAAGGGTAGGTCTGTGTCTGTTTCGTTGTGATTTGCTTACAGTTCTTATCTTTGATGTGGTCATAAACAATCTTATTGTTCTCATTATAAGCATTCTCAGGTTGTGATTTGCTTACAGTTCTTATCTTTGATGTGGTCATAAACAATTAGATAGTTACTTGATTGCATTATTCCAAAGTTGTGATTTGCTTACAGTTCTTATCTTTGATGTGGTCATAAACAATTTTAAGGCTCTGGATGTGCCTAATGTGGAGTGTTGTGATTTGCTTACAGTTCTTATCTTTGATGTGGTCATAAACAATAAATTGCCCTGCGTTTGCATCAATCTGCTTGTTGTGATTTGCTTACAGTTCTTATCTTTGATGTGGTCATAAACAATTGCTCAACTATTAGGTGGTAATGTATGCTAGTTGTGATTTGCTTACAGTTCTTATCTTTGATGTGGTCATAAACAATACAGGTTCTAGTTCCTTAAAGGTGTACAAAGTTGTGATTTGCTTACAGTTCTTATCTTTGATGTGGTCATAAACAATTTGCTTACTTTGACATGTAGTAATTGTCCAGTTGTGATTTGCTTACAGTTCTTATCTTTGATGTGGTCATAAACAATTCTCAATCTTATTCTAAATTTTACTCTTTGGTTGTGATTTGCTTACAGTTCTTATCTTTGATGTGGTCATAAACAATAAGTCATCTATTTATATACACTTGTATAGCGTTGTGATTTGCTTACAGTTCTTATCTTTGATGTGGTCATAAACAATTTTTCAATTACAAATCATTAATAAGTGCATGTTGTGATTTGCTTACAGTTCTTATCTTTGATGTGGTCATAAACAATAGGGCATCCAGCTTCAATCATTCGCTTTACGTTGTGATTTGCTTACAGTTCTTATCTTTGATGTGGTCATAAACAATGCCGGCAAATGAGTATAACGGCAAAACAGAGTTGTGATTTGCTTACAGTTCTTATCTTTGATGTGGTCATAAACAATTGCCAACATTCCAACGGCTGCCAACCTTTCGTTGTGATTTGCTTACAGTTCTTATCTTTGATGTGGTCATAAACAATTGTAAGAGTGGCAAGCACTACAGTTGAAGCGTTGTGATTTGCTTACAGTTCTTATCTTTGATGTGGTCATAAACAATAGATAGGTCGTCGCCCCCTTTTCGTTTTTAGTTGTGATTTGCTTACAGTTCTTATCTTTGATGTGGTCATAAACAATGTCTCTCTCGTAGTTAAAATCGTCAGGGAGGTTGTGATTTGCTTACAGTTCTTATCTTTGATGTGGTCATAAACAATTTAACTCTCTTTTGAAAAACGCAGTAGGGGGTTGTGATTTGCTTACAGTTCTTATCTTTGATGTGGTCATAAACAATGATTTTGCAGTAGAGAATTTAGAGAAACAAGTTGTGATTTGCTTACAGTTCTTATCTTTGATGTGGTCATAAACAATTATATTTGAGTAGCTTATTGACGGGTTTAGTTGTGATTTGCTTACAGTTCTTATCTTTGATGTGGTCATAAACAATTAGCAGACGGAAATGGGAAAATAGTAATGAGTTGTGATTTGCTTACAGTTCTTATCTTTGATGTGGTCATAAACAATCTTCTAAAGAATTTCCTATTTGTTTTATGTGTTGTGATTTGCTTACAGTTCTTATCTTTGATGTGGTCATAAACAATATACCCTACTTGTATCTATTGATAGTTCAAGGATGTCGTGGGATATGACACAAAGAAAAAAATGAAATGACCAAGGAGGATTTATTTAGTAAATCCTCCTTTTTTTTAAAACATTTGTAATTGCTGTACGACTACATGTGGATTTTCTTGTGCTTTTGTGCCATTAAAAATTTCTATATCGCCAAATTGTTTATCGGTGATACAGAGTATGCCGATATGTCCAAATTCCGGCAGGCTCTTTTTAACCCTTTTTATGTGTACATCCGCATTCTCTCTGCTCGGGCAGTGTCGAAGATAAATGCTGAACTGAAACATGGTATAGCCGTCTTCTAATAACTTTTTGCGAAATTCGGCATATCGCTTTCTGTCTTTTTTTGATTCTGTCGGTAAATCAAAAAACACTAATACCCACATAATTCTGTATGCGCTTAATCTTTCTTGTGTAGCCATTGTTTTTCATACTTTTCAGAGGTTCATGGCTGGATAGGGGATTTTGTTTGCTTTGCCCTCAAAACATTTCACTAAACCGGCTGTGGTTCTTTGCAACGCAACCATTAAGGGGCTTTTGTTATTATCAATTTCAACATCTATTGCTGGTATGATTAACAACTCTTTCTTGATTTCTGTGGTTAATTCACCTTCAGTTTTTGGGAACTTGTGTAAAAGTCCACAAATCAGTTCATCCACAAATGGGCGATAAGGTTCCATAATATCATCTGCCAGACAATATGAGTTGTATTGATTGCGATGATGAATCCCCAATGTTGGCAAGAGTCCGCTTCCAACCAATGAACGTGCCACGCAAGCACGTAAGATAGAGTAGCCATAGTTCAGCCAAGTATTCGGTTTGTTGCCTTCGCGATCTCGAATGAAATTTGACTCGACTCCGAAAATATGTTGCCAATAGTAGGCTGCCGCCCTGCCTTCAAAGTTTTCAGGGTCTCCACTACGTACTTGTTTTGCCATGTTATACAGCATTTGTGCATCCCCTTGCCTTTGTTTTTCGAGCAAGATTCCTTGATTGTTTATTTTTTGTTTGACGGTTTGTTGCCATAGTTGTTTCTTTAGCGGAAGCGAGCTTTCAATCTGTGCCATAAAACGTTTTGCTTGCAGCGTGTTTCCGTCTAAATTAAGCATCATGCCGCATGGGTGGTGGGTTGAGTTACAGGTAATTAATGCCACATTGTTTTCTAATAGTTCACTCATCAGTGCTTGTGTCAATGTGATACGACTATGGTCTAAAATTAATAATCCGATGTCTTCAATGGGAATTGAAGCAATCGCTTCTTTTTTAACCTGCTCCGGCATATTCGCGTCTTGTTCAATCTCAGGCAGTTTTACAACCAATTGTTTAAGATTCAGACTTAAATAAGCCGGATTACCAAAATAGAGCGTGCGTTTAATCATAGGCTAAAGAGTTAATTCATTTTCAATTTGCACGTATTCTTCAAACTGCTTTTCTTTTAGCGAGTGCTGTTCTTTATAGTTTTCCATGTTGTTAAACAAATGCTCAGCTAATTCGGTGTTACGGCTGTAAAAGCCGGTGTTGTTCGTCCATTCCCAATCGTTTATATCAGTAGTGAAATTGTGTTTTATCGGGTTGAGGTGAATATAGAGAATAATTGCTCGGAGGTAGTCATCGTCTTTGATTTCCTTCCGTTTGAAATTTTTAAGAAAAAGAGAACCGCGTCTTTGATAAACCTTATTAAAGGATTGGGTGTAACTGCTAAACAGATTAGCAAATTGTTTGCTGAGAAACTTTCCATCAATGGTTGGGATGGGGTTAGACTTTTCAACTGGTTTAAACTTTTCCAAAGTTCTAAACTTTGGAAAAGTTTGGAGTTGGTTAGGGAAGGTTGAGTTTGACGAAGTTTCCTCTATATTTGGTATATCGTTACTAAGCAGTACCTCTACTTCCCCTTTTAAAATCTTTTTAATTTCCTCCTTGCTTCTGATTTTGACTAAAAAATGAAAATGATTAGGCATCAGACACCAAGTCAGGGTCTCGGCTATGGGGCTGATATGCCGATTCCATTTGCTCAAGAAAAACAGATGGTTCTTTCTCTCAACAAATAGATTATCCGTTCCGTTTGCATGGTTGAAAATGTGGTAGTATGTCTCAAAATTAAGCATCTGCTATTATTTTTTAGTCATTAAACTTTATGAAGTCTTGTTTCTTTTAATATTCTCCAATACTTACAATATCGCCCAAATGATTGATGCGTACTTTGACAATCCCTTCAAAATTGGGTAAACTTTTAATATTTTTGAAAGTGATGTCTTTTAGTTCTTTCCTATCATCTATTGTTGTTTCTAAATGATGCCTAAAAACATATTCTCTCACAGCTGAATTGCCATAAATAAGTTTTGAAAATTTCTGCACCCTAAACAAATTTTGACTGATTTCCTTTTTATTTTTCGGGTCTAACAAATCAATTTCATTGGGGTTAAATCCTGTTTTTTCATTTGGGAAAACAAACATTTCATTTTGTTTCAAGGTAAATAGAAACTGCCAGCCTAAATGTTGGTTATATGTTTTATCAATTATTGGTAATCCTTGATTAGAGCGAGCAACAGCTTCATAGAACGAAACCACATTTTCTTGTAAATTTCCTTTCTCATCTCTGTAAACTGCTACGTGGTGATTGTTTCCAGTGCTAACATAATCAACAGGAATTTTCATCCCATTTTCATCCAACATAAAATTACCAAAATGGTCTTTTTTGTAGTGCAAAGGTTCAGCATTGCTAACACCGCTAATTGTAACACGTTTTATTGAAATTCCCTTTTCTTTATTGAGCCAAATCGGGTTTTTGTCTAAATCAGAAAATGCTTTTTTGGGATCTCCTCCGTATTCTTTTAAGCGATTTCTCATTATCGTTTTAATTCCCTCATCAACAATTTTACCTATTAATTTATCATCTTTAAAATTTTCCGGGGTAATATCTTTTCTAATTGAAAAATCTTCTGTCAGCCATACTAGTTTTACAATTTCAGGAAGTGCTTTTGATTTTGCTTCATCCAAGTAAATCGGATTTTTGCTCAAAGCATTTTTTCCTGCAAAAACTTTCATCGGGTCATTGCCATTTTCTGATAATCTTTGTAATAAAAACTTTCTATAAAGAGGGTTAGCCACTTTATTTATGGTTTCAACGTCAAATTTTGTGCTTACTTTTTCTTCTTTACTTTCGTAATAATGGTATTTACCGTAAACAGTTTCTTTGTGCAACTGTCCTCTTGGAGTTAACGTTTCTTGAGCTTTGTCTTTGCCCGAAATTTTATTTTTATTTTTCGTAACTACCTTATTTTTTGCTTTATGCGAAATCAATACATTTTCCAAATGCTCTTTGGCTACCTGACGGAAGTTTGGTATTGGTTCTTTAAAAACACGCTTTTTGTTTCCGTCATTATCCACTTTTATTTCGGTTTCCAAATTCTCAATGGCAACTATATTGCTGTGCAATTTATGATTTTCGTTTTTCCGTGCATTCAGGTAATTCAAATACTGAATATGATTATGTTTGGTAAATGCAACCGTCAAAGCGTCCATAGCGTGATGACGGTGGTCGTTCCGTTTTGTCCAGTCTTTAATAACTTCTACTTGCTTTCCAAATTTCCGTTCTTGCATTTCAGTCAACCCTAAACTTCTGTATTTCGGCAGATTAAGCTCTTTCATTACATTAACCAAGTCCCAATCTTCACGAAGTCTGTCTGTAATACTTCCCGAAGTGGAAACTACTGAACGGGTAATTTTAAACAGCATTTCTTTTGCCTTTTTGGCAATGTATTGCGTTTCTCTTAAATCACGCTCTATAAATCCGTCCCCGATTTCAGACTCTTTTTTGAATAATTTTTGATATTTAGCTTTTGAAATCTTCTTTTCCATGTACAAAATTTCGACTACTGATTCATACTTAGAAAAATCACCTTCGCCTTTTGTGCTCATATAATCAAATGCTGTCTTGTTTCCCTTATCCAAATTTGCTTGTCTCGGTACTAAAACTTTATTTGAAAAACTGTCATCAAACAAACGGGATTGAGGAATGATATGGTCTATATCATATTCTTTTCCAAATAACTTATGATAATCAATTTTGGTATTTGTATATAAATCTTTATAAGCATTAAAGGCTAATTCCTCATATAGTTTATATCTTATAATATCATTTTTTGTTGGATTCTGAACACTTGGAAAATCTCTCTTTATGATCGCTCTTATTTTATCATTCTCCAATTTTGCAGCATTGATATTCGTAGTCATTTCTGCTCTTTCCTGTGCATTTTTCTTTAATTCACGAGCCAATTCTATACGGATTTCGTCAAATCGGAAATCGGGATTTCCTTTTCTATTTTTCTCAATCAATGTGTTTACCACATTGACCATTTGATTAAGAATTTTCTCCACCACAGGTTGACGTAAACTGTTCTTTTTCAACAACTCCAATTTATCCTCCAATGGTCTATTGTCTATTTCCTCTTTGGTCAAAGAATGCTTGGAATGACGATAACCTGCCAATTCGCAAGCCGTACTATAATTGTTTTCCTTAATAAACGGATAAACTTTTCGCATCGCTTTGGAAGAAAGATTTCCGTAATCATCAGATAAGGAAATATTAGCCAAAATCTGACTATGTTCTTTTTTGAAGCCGAATTTCTTTTCTAACAGTTCATACAATTTTTCGTTTCCACTTTGGGAATTATCGCCTTCATACGAATACAATAAATGCCACAATTGATAAGATAGCTGTTCTTCAAACGCTGTTCCGTCCAGCTCTGCATCAAATTCCAAAATCTTCGTATCAATTTCCAATGTCTGAAAAATATCCCTGACCATCTTCTTGATTTCAATGGCAGGAACATTCAAATCGTCCAGTTCAACCTCATCTTTGTTGGATTTTACTTTCAGTAAATCTTTTACGTCATACCCCTCTATATCCAAAATTTTCAGATAGGCTTCATAAAGTGCTTTATTGGTTCGATTGCCCTCCAATTCAGAATAATTGATTTCCCAATCAGTAGGTTTGTACCCTAATAGTTCAATGATTTTATTGGCTTTTAAATTGCCTTTAAAGTTCAATTCATCAAACAAATGTTGCTTTGTTTCTAAATCGAGCGTAAATATTTCCTTTTCTTCTTCAAAAAGACTATCCTGATTGTCTTGTTTTGCTGTACGTTTCTTACTTCCTTTTTTTCGGATTAAAATATTGTTCAAGTTTTGCCAAATCTTAAACTCCTGAAATAAAGGCGAAGATTTTGGTGCAACACGCAAGCCAATTGTTTTTTTCTTTCCGTTTAATTCAACTTCCTTACTCTCAAATTCGCAAAAGCTGATTAAGCCTTTTTGAGATTTCAGTTTTCTTTGGTAAAAGATGATGATGTCCCGAATTTCTGTTTTGAGTTCTTCTGTTAATTCTGAATGATAGTTAGATTGAACTTCCCAAATTTTCTCAAACTCGTCCAAATAATCCTGACGATAAAACACTTGATTTTTCAATCGTGTATGACGGTTTTCCTTGATTTGCTGATACAAATATTGACCGACCGTCTGCTTGCTAAAATACAACTCCTTACTTCGATCTGAAATTGCACCAAGATAACCGCTCGAATTATTAAGGTTGTTGTTTATCTCTGTCAGAACAAAAGCGACCTCATCTTTTTCCAATTGTTTGGAAATTGCTTCACTTCGCCATTTGTAAGCCTGTATCTTTTTTTCTTCTCTTGTTCCTTTGTTTTCGGCTGTATTGAATTGATATTTTGTCCAAAACAAAGTGGAAGTTGCTCGTTGTCCTTTTCCTTTTAATTCTTTATAAAATTCATCGGTAAGGATTTCAGGATAGAATTGTCTTTGAAAATCCCACACTTTGTCAAATTCAGCCTGCAAATCCGACCTGTAAAAATCAGGTATTGACTTTTTGCCTTCTTTCAAAAGCTGATAAACCAACTGGCCGGGCGTTATCTGTTCATCATACAACCGTTTCGCAACAGCCATTCCATCAATCGCCTGACCTTCATCTTCGTTCTTAGCTTTTCTACTGCTTTTATAACCTCGTTTTTTATTGATAGCTAAAAAAACACGTGCCAATTCATCTTTATCAATTTTCTCATAAGCGGCTTTTGATCGTAACATCCAAGTTGAAAAAGTGGTTTGTTTGCCATCTTCATTTAAAATAGAATTATTGTTAATGATATTAGCATTAACCAGTGCTTCAATTAAATTTTTACGTCTGATTTTAAAACGGTCTAAATTTCTTCTAGCTCCACGTTTTAAGGTTCTTTCTTTATTAATCGAAAAAGATTTGCCTTTTTCAAAATTGGTTTGTTCATCTACAGTTAGTGAAATAATTCTAACACCTATTTGATTAATTTCAGAGTTTTTTAGTTTTTCATCTTCCAAGATGTGTGCAAAACCTATTGAGGATACTCCTAAATCCAGTCCAAGTATATTTTTTTTTGCCATTGTGAAAAATTAATAATTAATGGCATGCAAGTAATAACTTTATTCTTATATTTGCAACACTGTAAGCAAATCACAATAAGGATTATTTCCGTTGTGAAAACATTTAAGGCGGGGTAACTCGCCTTTTTTTATCCAAATCTATAACGCATTTTTTCAACTTTACCTACTACCTTTGCAGCCTTCAAACAAAAATCCAAATGAACAGGTCTGTCGCTTTTTATACTTTGGGTTGTAAGCTCAATTACTCCGAATCTTCTTCGCTCAACCAACAGCTTGAGAAAATTGGATATACAACTAAGGACTTTACTGAAGGACCTGATGTTTATGTGATTAATACTTGTTCAGTTACAGACCATGCGGATAAAAAGTGTAAGAAGATAGTGAGAGAGGCGTTGAAGTATAATCCCAACGCTTTTGTTGCGGTGATTGGTTGCTATGCGCAGTTGAAGCCCGGTGAAATTGCTACAATTGAAGGGGTTGATTTGGTGTTGGGTGCTGCTGAAAAGTTCAATCTGACACAACATTTGGATAATATCACCAAGAAAGAAAAAGCTGAAATCGCCCATTCTAATATCAAAAAAGTAGTGGACTTTGTGCCCGGATTTTCCGGAGATGACAGAACAAGGTCTTTTTTAAAAGTTCAAGACGGCTGTGATTATTTCTGTTCCTTCTGCACAATCCCATTGGCAAGAGGCAGTAGCCGCAGTCTCAATGTGAGTGATACGTTGAAAGTAGCTCGCACACTTGCAGCTACTGACGTGAAAGAAGTCGTGCTGACCGGATGTAATCTGGGAGACTTTGGTGTCAATCACGATGAGAGTTTTCTGGATTTAATTAGAGAATTGGATAAAGTAGATGGGATTATGCGTTATCGTATTTCCTCTATTGAGCCAAATTTGTTGAAAGATGAAATCATTGATTTTGTTGCCAATTCAAATAAATTTCTACCCCATTTTCATATTCCGCTTCAAAGTGGATCGAACACTATTCTCAAAGCAATGCGCAGACGTTATTTGAGAGAGTTATATGAAGAAAAAATCAACAAGATTAAAGTAGTTATGCCTGATTGTGCCATTGGAGTTGATGTTATTGTTGGTTTTCCGGGCGAAACCCACGAGGAGTTTTTAAAGACATATAATTTTTTAAATGGCTTAGATGTTAGCTACTTTCACGTATTTCCGTATTCTGAACGACCCAATACCACTGCTTGGAAAATGTCTGATATTGTGCCTGTAAAGGTAAGAGGGGAGAGGACGCAGCAGTTGATGAATCTTTCTGAAAAGAAAAGACAATTTTTCTATCGCTCATGTTTAGGCAAAACCTATCCTGTATTATTTGAAAAAGAGGAAAGAGAAGGCAAGATGTATGGGTTTACTCCCAACTACATTCGTGTTGAGGCAGACTATGACCCTATGTTAATCAACGAGATTGTGGATGTGAAATTGGAAAGTATCAATACCGAAACAATGCATGTTGTGGGCACTGTTTCGGAGTATTCAGCCACAGCACTTAAATTCAGTTGATTCTAAAAATACAGAATGTATCCTACCTTATATGACATGTTTGCAGATTTGTTTGGAGTTCATCTCCCATTTCTGCGTGTAGTTCAATCCTTTGGTTTTTTTGTTGCCATCTCTTTTTTGCTCGCTCATTATACGATGTCTCTTGAGTTGAAGCGCAAAGAAAAAGCAGGGGTGTTGAGTGGAAAAAAGATTAAAGTAATTATTGGAAAACCCTATGCTGTGTCCGAGTATGTATTGAGCGGTTTTCTCGGTTTTTTGTTGGGATTTAAACTGTTACCAATCTTCTTTTTCAGCAGCGATATGGCAGATCCGCGTTCTTTTCTTTTGTCAGCAGAAGGAAATTGGTTGTTGGGAGGATTGAGTGCTGTTGCTGTTGTTTTATATAAAAAATACGAAGACAAGAAGCAGCGTAAAAATCCTCCTGTGGAGCAAGAGGTTTTGGAACGTCCTTATCAAATAATGGGGAATATGACGGTTATTGCGGCTGTTGCAGGCTTGATTGGAGCTAAACTGTTTCATAATCTCGAAAACTGGGATCATTTTGTTGCAGACCCTATTGGCTCTTTGCTATCATTTAGCGGGCTTACATTTTTTGGAGGATTAATATGTGGTGGTGCTGCTGTTCTTTGGTATGCAAACAAAAAAGGAGTAAAACCCTTACACATGCTTGACGTTGGAGGACCTGCTATGATGTTGGCTTATGCATCCGGTAGAATCGGGTGTCATATTTCAGGTGATGGCGATTGGGGGATTGTGAATACGGCTCCAATGCCGGCTTGGTTGTCTTGGCTTCCTGAATGGGTCTGGGCTTATAATTATCCTAACAATGTGAATGGTGAATGTAATCCATACACGATTGGAACTCCTGAGTATTTGGCAAATCTGAATTGTGATTTTTCTGAAACTCCTTATTTGGTTGCTAATGTTTTTCCAACTCCTTTATACGAAATCATCGTTTGTGGTATTTTCTTTTTTGTATTGTGGTCTTTGCGTAAACGGATTCATACTCCGGGAGTTTTATTTGGAATTTATATGATCATGGCAGGTTTTGAACGCTTTTGGATTGAAAAAATCAGGGTAAACACTATTATACACTTTTTAGGAATGAAAGTTACCCAAGCCGAAATCATCTCTGTTATACTAATGTTGGGAGGCGTTGCATTGATTGTGTATGCAAAACGAAAAAATAAGATTCAAACAGCCCTTTTATAACTGTTGTTGTATTTGTTAGTTCAGTTCGTCTGTCTGACAATATCGATTTTTATAGAGAACAATGTGTGGCAATTGCATATTTACAGTTAATTCGTACATTCAAAAAAACTTATATATGAAACATAAAGTATTACTAAGTCTGTTGATTATTCTTTCTTTCATCTCCTTCAATGTGTATGCAGTTGTGAACCAAACCAAGGTGAAGAATGAGAATAAGTACAAAAATTTGAAAGTGCTTCCCCAAGATATTTCTGAAGAAGAACTCAAAGCAACCATGAAATTTTTTAATACTTCTTTGGGTGTTAAATGTAGCTTTTGCCATGTCGCCAATCCTGATAATCCTAAAGATTTAGACTTCGCAAGTGATGACAATCATAAAAAGCTGGCTGCACGTTATATGATGAAAATGACGCAGGAAATCAATGATACACACTTCAAGCCATTTCTCGGTCAAGATGGCAACACCATAGTTCCTGATCATATTAACTGTATGACTTGTCATAATGGACAGCAAAAACCAATTACTACTCCTGCGGTTCCTATACCTGATGTGAACAATGGTAAGTAATGTTATTTTTAAACGCGAATACACGCTTCTAACTTTATTTTCAGACTCTTACCAAAGATGATTTAACTGAGATTATCTTTGCTGCGTGAAAAATGCTTTGAGATCCATTGCGGTGTCGCTTTTGATTGTTGTCTATGCCTTTGCAGTAGGGCATAGCAGTTTACATAGCGATTTGCATCAAAGCAAAACTCACACAGATGAGTCAAGTACTTTTAAAAATATTGTCGATAGCTGGCTTAGTTCTGCAAGTGGCAATGAAAGCTCATACAGTAATAGCCTTAGATTCTATTTTTCAGGGGAGAAGAATCTGAATACGGATTTTGTGATTTTATTAAAAAAAGCAGCCCGTTACTTTCAGACCTATTTTATTCAATATACATTCTTTGAAAAGAATCTCATTGAGAGACTGTTTCCACAGGATATCATTTTCCCTTTCCATTATTTTTGG
This sequence comes from Bacteroidia bacterium, assembly GCA_023228875.1. NCBI lineage: Bacteria > Pseudomonadati > Bacteroidota > Bacteroidia > Bacteroidia bacterium. The sequence goes on from JALOAG010000008.1 coordinate 79,256, forward strand.
TAAAAGCAGAGGTTTCATGCAGTTTTAACGGATACCTTTCTCTCCGTCAATGTTGACGGGATCAAAAAATTATTAACCAAAAAAAATAAAAATTAATAAAATGTTTTCAGGAACAACAATCATAGGGTTGATTATAGTGTTGCTATGTATCATTCCCATAGTGCTGATGTTTGTCAGCAGCAAAAAGAAAAAAGCAAGAGCGCTAAACGCTTTAAAGGAGCTGGCAACTGAGTCAAATAAGAAGGTTGCACAATTTGACCAATGGAAAGAAAATGCAATCGGAACTGACGAAGCCCATACCATGATTTTTGCTGTACGCAAAATGAAAGATAGTGTGTTGAAATATGCTATTAATCTGAGTGGTGTCAGGTCTTGCAAAGTCATCAATAGGAGCAGGACAGTGAAATTTGAAGGAGGGAATACCACATTAATAGAACAATTGTCTTTGCAATTTGAATATAAAGACCCATCAAAAGGAGAAATGGTACTTGATTTTTATCACAATGGCTATGATACAGTAGCGATTGCAGATGAACTTCTACTCATACAGAAATGGGAAATACTCATTCAGGATGCCTTAAACAAAAACTAAAGGTTTTGGACTTGTTAAAAAGCCTCGCTCAAAAGCGAGGTTTTTTTTTGTCTTTTTATGATTTGAGTAAGACATCTACTATTTCTTGAGCAGCATTTCCGTTGCCATAAAGCCCTTCTTTTGCTTCAAAAGGCTTGTTGTAGATTTGATTGAAATAGGATATGATTTTGTCTTCATTGGCACCTGCCACAAAATTTACATTGTGTTGCACTAATTCTATCCATTCGGTTTCATCTCGCATGGTGATACAGTATTTCTTTTTAAGATAAGCCTCCTTTTGCAGTCCACCGCTGTCGGTGAGGACGAAACTACAATTTTCTAATAAGCCCAACATGGTGAGATAACCAACAGGGTCAATGATTTTAAAATTTGGAACGATATTTAAAGTTTCAAAAAATTGACGAGTGCGCGGATGTAGGGGTAGTATAATCTCAACTTCCTTAGAAATTGTGTTCAATGCATTAACAATTGCGCGAAGGCGATCGGGATTGTCAGTGTTTTCTGCGCGATGTATGGTACAGAGGGTATATTTCTTTTGTTCAGTTATGGGAGACAAGGACTCAGCATCAGGGGCATAGTTAGAAAAGAATTTAAGTGCATCATACATAATGTCTCCGGTGCGGATTACTTGACAGGGGTAATCTTTAAACCCTTCTTTACTAAGATTTTCAATAGCGCTATCGGTAGGGCAGAATAGGAAGTCCGAAATGCGGTCAGTCAATATTCGGTTTACTTCTTCCGGCATTTTCATGTTGAAACTTCGCAAACCTGCCTCCACATGAGCCACCTTCACATGCAGTTTTTTTGCAGCTAATGCCCCTGCAAGAGTGGAGTTTGTATCTCCATACACAAGCACAAAGTCGGGTTTTTCTTTCAGTATAATTTTTTCAATTTCTTCCAACATGCGACCTGTCATAGCACCATGTCCTAAACTGTGAATATCAAGTTTGTATGAGGGAGCAGGGATTTTCATTTCAGAAAAGAAAATGTCACTCATGTTGGAATCAAAGTGTTGTCCCGTATGAACCAATATTTCGGTAATACCATTGGTCTCAGCTATTTTTCTGCTTAGAGGAGCAGCCTTTATAAACTGCGGACGTGCTCCGATGATGGTCAAAATCTTCATGAAGGCTGCGAAGTTAATTCAAATACTTCTTTTGAACTTGTCTTTTCATCTAAGTAATATAGGTGCGCTTGCTACGTTCCATTCTCTCACAAGGTTTGATAACAATACTTTTCCGGTTACTGCTTGGGGTTCAGGTATAAGTAGTGCGATGGATAGCGGTTTCTTGTATGGAGTGCGCTATCAATTTTAAACCTTTAGTTTTGACAATTCAAAACTAAACAATCATTACTCAACATTCTTGCCTACATTTGCGCCACTCAATAAAATAATGACTCAAATTAAATTTACTTCAAAACCTGACTTCTTTCTCATACTCAGAAACAGAATTGACGGTTACTTTAAGGATAACAATCTGAATAAAACCGGAGATTTCCGACTGTATTCAAAATCTATCATATTGTTTAGTGCATTGGTTGCACTCTATGTTATATTGGTGTTTTTTACACCCTCAACCTGGTTGGCACTCTTGCTTTGTGTGTTGATGGGGGTTACTTTAGCCGCCATTGGTTTTAACGTAATGCACGATGGAGCACATGGGTGTTATTCTTCAAATCCAACGATTAATGCAATCATGGGTTTTTCTTTAAATGTAATGGGGGGGAATGTGTATATCTGGAAACAAAAACATAACGTGAATCACCACTCTTTTACGAATATCGAAGGAATGGATGATGATATTGACATCAAACCTTTTATTCGCGTTCATACTGCGCAAAAGAAGAATTTTCTCCACCCTTTACAACATTTCTATTGGGTTTTGCTTTATGGTACAACTTATATCTTTTGGGTGTTTTATAATGATTTTAAAAAGTATTTCAGTGGTAAAATCTCTGAATATACCCCCATTCCTAAGATGAGTATCAAAGAACAGCTGAATTTCTGGTCCTCAAAAATATTCTATGTTTTCTTGTTCATCGTACTTCCGGGAATAATGGTTGGATGGATTCCAATGTTAGTTGGCTATTTAGTGATTTGTTATGTTACAGGCTTGTTGATTGCTGTTGTCTTTCAATTGGCGCATGTAGTAGAGAAGGCTGACTTTGTTGACCCTGTGTCTTCAGGTTTTAGTGTGGAGGATGAATGGGCAATACATCAATTAAAGACTACTGCAAATTTTGGAACCGGCAGTAAATTTCTGAATTGGTTGTTGGGTGGGTTAAATTTTCAGGTTGAACATCATTTGTTTCCAAGAATCAGTCATGTGCATTATGCTAAGATGAATGAGATTGTGAAAGAAACTTGTAAAGAGTATAATGTTGAATACAAAGAGTATAGAACTATGTATCAAGCACTCAAATCTCATGTCATGCACTTAAAAGCAGTAGGACAGGCAGCTTAATGTTGCATTGTTCGTTGTGTAATAAATTCTGCAACCCTGTCTGACGCTCCGTTCCCACCAACTCGGATTCTAAGGGCAGCATATCCATTCATAATTTCTGTTCTTCTGTCAGTCTCCAAGAGTGCTTTTAATTCTTTTTTAATATTCAACTCAGTTAATTCGTCCTGAATCAGTTCTTTGACGAGCGGGCTATTGAGAATGAGGTTTACTAAGGAGATATATTTGATTTTCATCAATGGCTTTACAATCAAATATGAGATTTTGGAAAATTTGTAACAAACTACTTGTGGAACTTGCCAAAGTGCGGTCTCTAAGGTTGCAGTGCCGCTTGTTACCAATGCAGCCTTAGCGCAAGCGAGAATTTCGTATGTTTTGCCTCTTAAAATTTCAATCCCGTATTGTTGAGACAATGAATGTAGCTCTTCTTGCGAGAAGGAGTCCGAACCAGCCATCACAAATCGATAGTCAGGAAAGTGTTTTGGAATGGTTGCCATAATCGGTAAGATGTTGGCAAGCTCCATTTTTCTACTGCCGGGTAGCAATGCAATTACCGGTTTCCCATCTTTAAGTTGTTGAATGGTGGCGGTATCTTGTTTGTATTCCGAAATTAAGTCTACTAATGGATTGCCTACATAATCTGATGTGATCTGATGTTGCAGAAAAAACTCAGGTTCAAATGGTAGAATTGTGTAGAGATAATTCACAAAAGCCTTGATTTTTGTGATTCTCTTGCGATTCCATGCCCAGACTTTGGGAGCGATATAATAATGAACAGGTACCCCTAACTCTTTGGCTATGGGTGCAATGCGAAGATTAAACCCCGGATAGTCAATCAAAATAAGTGCATCGGGTTTGTTTTGGATAAAATCTTGCTTAAAAAGAGTAAGGTTTTGTTTGATGGTTCTCAGATTTTTAATCACTTCCCAAATACCCATAAAAGCTCGTTCTTTGATATGAGAAATTTGGACACCGCCTTCTTTTTCCATTTTGTCGCCTCCCCAAATTCTAAACTCGGCATGTGGGTCAAGTTGATTGATTTTTTGCATCACCCTTGCGCCATACATGTCACCGCTTGGTTCACCTGCAACAAGATAGTATTTCATGGTTTATTTGAAAAAATGGATAAAGAATATGTATGCACCAATCAACAAGGTGCCAATGACAACGCCTCGTGCAAATTTTTGATTTTTGTATCGGTTTAGAGCAATTAGAAAAATTGGAAGGTTGATGAGCATTGAGGCTTTGATAATTGGCAGTGCGGTTTTGTCATTGCCCAACCAAAGGTTTAGAACGTATTCAAAATTCATGTATTGCGGAAAACGAGCAAATAATACAAGTATGCAACAGATTAATGGTGCTGCAATTCCAATGATGATACCGATTCCGAGATGTTTATTTTTCATTGAGTTTCCAGTTGTTTACAAGTGAAATGCTTTTATAATCAGTCAGGTCGTATTGTGTAGGCACTATGGAAATATAATCCTGTGAGAGAGCATACACGTCTGTATCTTGACCATCGTCCACATTTACAAAATTACCAATCATCCAATAGTATTTGCGTCCATAAGGGTCAATACGCTCTTCAAAACTCTCTTCCCACTTTGCATGAGCTTGACGGCAAATTTTTATTCCTTTGATGTGTTCAGTAGTAGGAATATTCACATTAAGCAAAGAGTTTGGGGGTAATTGTTTTTCTAAAAGACTCAGAATGATTTTTTCAATATAAGGTTTGCCGGGCTCAAAATTGGCGTGATAGCTATAATCAGTGAGAGAAAATCCAATAGATGGGATGCCGTTGATTGCGCCTTCAACAGCAGCACTCATAGTGCCGGAGTATATTACATTGATAGAAGAATTGTTTCCGTGGTTAATACCTGAAAGCAATAAGTCAGGTTTAGCAATCAGCAATTTGTCAATTGCTAATTTCACACAGTCAACCGGAGTGCCCGTTGTTTGAAAAGCTTCCACTCCTTCGAAGATATCCATTTGTTCAACTCTCAAAGGTTGGTTTACGGTAATGGCGTGTCCCATTCCACTCTGAGGACCATCAGGGGCTACAACGATTACTCTTCCAATCTTCTTTGCTATTTCAACCAATACTCTCAGTCCGGGTGCTGTAATTCCGTCATCATTGCTCACTAATATCAGAGGTTTTGTCATTGCCGCAAAAGTAAGAAAACTTTAATGCTTATTTGGATATTGAAAAGTGGTGTTTACAGAAACTCTCAGCATCGCAGCATGAATATTTACTACCTTTGTAACATGTTGTCACAAAAGGAAACTGTTTTGATAACCGGTTCCGGTGGTATGGTTGCTCAAGCACTTGTAGGGCAGTTGATTGAAGAATATGAAGTACGCTTCTTGTCCACACATCAACGCAATAATCAAACATTCCATTGGGATATTGATAAACATTATATAGATGAAAGAGTGTTTGACAGTGTCAGACACATTATACATCTTGCAGGTGCCAATGTAATGGCAAAAAGGTGGACTAGTGAGTATAAAGCCGAGATTTTTGCCAGTCGTGTAAAGTCTGCGGATTTGTTGTTAGAGTACCTGAGTAAAAGAAAACAAAATATTCAAACATTTATCTCTGCTTCGGCAATTGGGTTTTATGGTGATGAGACTTCTGAAAGGGTTTTTACGGAAGAGGATGTAAAAGGAGAAGGGTTTTTGAGTGATGTAGTTTTACGATGGGAACAAGCCGCAGATAATTTTGAAAAAGAGGCAATTGCATCCAGGGTTGTGAAACTAAGGACGGGGGTAGTGTTGTCTGATAAAGGCGGAGCACTTAAGAAAATGGCTGCTCCTATACGATTTGGTTTAGGAGCTGCGGCAGGTAGTGGTAAGCAATATATGCCTTGGATTCATATTGCAGACCTGTGTGCAATGTATAAATTTGCATTGGATAGTGAAAAAGTGAGTGGAGTGTATAATGCGGTAGCTCCGCAAAAGATAAACAACAAGGAGTTTTTAGGAGCTATTGCGCAAACATTGCATAAGCCATTTTGGATGCCCAATGTACCAAGTTTTTTATTTAAAATAGCTTTAGGAGAAAGTGCTGCAGTCGTGTTGAATGGTAGTCATGTGTCCTGTGAAAAAATTCAACATTCAGGTTTTGATTTTCAATATCAAACACTTTCAAACGCATTAATAAATTTATTTCAAAGATCTCCAAACTGAAGCAAGATTGTTAAATAGCATATCATTACAGACATTCCTTACTGAATTTCCAAGGTCAATAACTGCAATTGTAAGACTTTTCTATTTGTAATATTGTTTCGGGTAATTTCAGGACATAGGATGATATTTATACTGTTCGGTAAATGCTGGACGTGATTCGCATAGATTTCTTAGAGGCAATGGTGGAAGCGGTCGTTTTAGTGTGGTATGTTCGTTTTTGCCGCTTGAGTGAGGTTCTACATGGTTACTTGTGCGTTTTATTACGAAGATTATAAATTGCTGCTCCCGGTTTTAATACTTTTGTTGTTTCTCAGAGGTGTGAGGAAAGCCATGTTATTCAGTATTTTTATACGAGTTCTCGAGTTTATAATTTCGATAAGATACAATTTGACCAAACGTATAGCCATATGAACAGGATTCTAATTTTTGATAATGCCAGTAAGTCTTTTAACAAAGCATATACGCATATAGGATGGAGGTTTGACATATCTATGGCTCCGCCTCGTACTGTTTTTTGGCATCCGTTAAAAAATAATTATACATTCTTAGAAGGGATTAGAATAGAACCCAAATGGAATAGTGACATTGGGATTGCTGTTATGGATACCCTTGTACCTAAATACCCGATAGCAGTTGAAGAAGTACAACCGGAAGATTTGTTGATAACAGTATTTCCTAACCCTTCAGAGAACAATTTCTTTGTTGTAAAAAACCACAAACAGAAAAGTGAATGTGTGATATATTCAATTGAAATGAGAGAGTGTGAAAGGTTCGTTGTTGAGCCAGGTGAGACTTATGAATTGAAATCTCTTATGGCTTCGGGTTTATATTTAATCCAAGCTTTTAACAATGCAGGAGTCAAACAAACTATCAAAATAATAAAGCCATAAGTATCTTTCATAGACTTGAAAAGGTATTATTTATTTCAAATTTTACACACTTTGGTGTACATCTGCCAACAGGTAATATGTCTTCTAAATGTTGTTGAGTTAAAAAAAGTGCGTTTTTCCTTTGTTTATAATTTGTAAAGAAGTACGAAGAAAGATAGGGATGTCAGCGATGATTAAGGCTTAGTTTTGCACCACGAATAAAGACATATAAAATTGGAATTCATGAATATTCAAAATGCACTTATATCAGTGTTTTACAAAGATGGTTTAGAGGTGTTGGTAAATATACTTCGCGAAAAGAATATCGGCATCTATTCAACAGGAGGTACTGCAAAATTTATTGAAGAAAGCGGAGGAAGTGTTCACCATGTGGAAGACCTTACAGGCTTTCCTTCAATTTTTGGTGGTCGTGTAAAAACACTGCATCCTGCAGTCTTTGGAGGCATTTTGTATAGAAGAGAAAATGTAGAGGATGTTGCGCAAGCAAAAGAATTCAATATACCCGCCTTAGATTTGATTGTAGTTGATTTATATCCTTTTGAAGAGACCTTGAAATCCGGAGGCAGTCCGCAAGAAATTATCGAGAAAATTGATATTGGAGGCGTGTCACTGATTCGCGCAGCAGCAAAAAACTTTGCCTCAACCTTAGTCGTTTGTGACAAAGCAGATTATGCAAAAGCGGCTGAATTAATCGCGCAAAACAAGGTGGACATTGCTACTCGTAAAGCATTTGCAGCAAAAGCGTTTAAAGTTACTCAGGCTTATGATGAATTAATCGGTGCATATTTGGCAGGTGAGCAAGAGTATAGCTTAAGGTATGGAGAAAACCCACATCAGAAAGCTAGTTTTAGAGGCAACATGGATGAAAACTTTACGCAGATACAAGGTAAGGAAATTTCATACAATAACCTTTTGGATATTGAAGCTGCCATGGCATTAGTTGGGGATTTTGATGCAAATAATGGTGCAACATTCGCAATTATTAAACATAATAATGCTTGTGGAATTGCCACGCGCTCTAAGGTAGAGGATGCATATAGCGCAGCACTCGCAGCCGATCCGGTTTCTGCGTTTGGCGGTATTATGATTTGCAATCATCCCATTGACTTGCCTACTGCTCATCAAATTGATAAGATATTTTTTGAAATATTATTAGCTCCCGAATTCGGTGCAGGAGTAACAGAGTTGTTTGCAAAAAAGGCGAATCGTATTTTACTAAAGATTCATTCTTTTTCAATGTCAGCTATTCAAAAAAGGACGCTGTTAAATGGTCAATTAATTCAGGAACGTGATACGTTGATGGAAAAATCATCATCCTTCCGTCCGGTTACATTACTTACAGCTTCTCAATCGCAACTATCTGATTTAGAGTTTGCCCTGAAAGTTGTAAAACATACCAAGTCAAATGCGATTGTTTTGGTCAAAGACGGTCAGTTGCTGGCTTCGGGAACAGGACAAACTTCACGAGTGGATGCTTTAAATCAAGCCATTGCAAAAGCCGGACATTTTGGTTTTGACTTAAATGGGAGTGTAATGGCTTCGGATGCTTTTTTCCCTTTCCCTGACTGTGTTGAGATTGGTGCTGCAGCAGGAGTCAAAGCGATTGTACAACCCGGAGGCTCTGTTAAAGATCACCTATCAATAGATGCGGCTAATAAATTGGGTGTTGCTATGGTGTTTACAGGAAACAGACATTTTAAGCATTGAGATTGTCTTGTCTTAAAATAGGTTTACATCAAAACCTTTAAACATGGACAAGTAAAGTCATTTCAGGGCGATACATTTCTTGTATAAATTTTTCTAAAATTTATTTTGAACTACAAAGCAACTATCGCAAATTATTTTCCCTTATTTTGCACCTCTTTTCAGACGGATAAAAACAATGGGACTTTTCAGCTTTTTTACACAAGAACTTGCCATAGACTTAGGTACAGCCAATACATTAATCATTTACAAAGATCAGGTTGTGGTGGATGAGCCTTCTATTATTGCAATAGAACGCTCTACAAACGAAGTGCTTGCAGTTGGACATGAGGCAATGCAGATGCAGGGTAAGGAAAATGAAAATATCAAGACAATTAAACCTTTGAAAGATGGCGTTATCGCAGACTTTTTGGCTGCTGAACACATGATTAGAGGGATGATTAAGAAAATAAATGTGGGAAGGACTTTCTCACCGCAATTGCGTATGGTTATTTGTGTGCCGTCAGGCATCACAGAGGTTGAAAGACGTGCTGTAAAAGATTCAGCAGAACGTTCAGGAGGTAAGGAGGTGTTTATGATACATGAGCCAATGGCTGCAGCTGTTGGTATTGGAATTGACGTTACAGAGCCAATGGGTAACATGATTATTGACATAGGGGGAGGAACGTCAGAGATTGCGGTTATTGCCTTAGGAGGTATTGTGTGTGATGAATCTATTACCGTTGGAGGAAATGAATTTAACTCTGATATTGTTGATTATATGCGTAGAGAGCATAGCCTTCAAATCGGGGAACGTACTGCGGAAAGAATAAAAATTAATGTAGGATCTGCATTGGCAGAATTGGAAAACCCTCCTGCAGATTTCCCTGTACAAGGAAGAGATTTAGTGTCAGGTATTCCCAAGCAGGTTATGGTTTCTTATTCAGAGGTTGCATTAGCGCTGGATAAATCTATTACAAAGATGGAAGAAGCCGTGTTGAGAGCATTAGAGCGCACTCCACCTGAACTTGCCGCTGATATTTATCAAACAGGTCTTTATCTTACCGGTGGTGGAGCTTTGCTGAGAGGGTTAGACAAAAGAATTTCAAATATTACCAAATTGCCGGTAACTATTGCCGAAGACCCGCTTAGAGCCGTGGTTAGAGGGACAGGAATTGCACTTAGAAATATTGGTAGATTTAAGTTTTTAATGCAATAGATAAGGAGAGTATGCTATGGGTTCTGTTATACAGTTCATCAAGACCTATCTCCACCTGATTCTTTTTATAATCTTTCAGGTTTTTTCGCTTACGCTGGTTGTAAGATTTCATGCGTATCATAAAATTTTCTTTTTTAATACTTCCAATGATGTCATTGGCGTTGTGAAAACTTTCTTTAATAATGTGAACGAGTATCGCAATTTGAGAGATGTAAACCGTTCATTGGTTAATGAGAATATTTATCTCAGAGGATTCTTAAAAGAGAATTTTTATATTCAAACCAAGGATACATTTTATGTGAATGATACACTCTATAAACAATATTATGTTTATGAACCTGCAAACGTGATAGGAAATAGTGTTGACAAGGAAAACAATTTTTTGACTCTGAATAAAGGCAAACTCTCCGGCATTGAAAAGGGGATGGGAGTTTTTGGACCTGATGGTATTGTTGGGGTAGTTGAGGATGTGTCTGAGAATTTTTGTTTGGTAATGAGCGTGCTTAACTCTAAGGCTATTGTGTCGCCCAAGATTAAAGAATTAAATTTATCTCAAGGCAGATTGGTTTGGGGTAATCGCAGCCCTTATTATGCTTATTTGTCGGGCGTAAATCGATATGAGAAAGTGAAGGCAGGCCAACTTGTTGTTACAAGCCCATATTCTAAAAACTTTCCTGAAAATATTCCTATCGGAGTGGTAGAAGAAGTTAAAGAAATTGATGGTAGTTTTTTAACGGCAAAAGTGAGATTGAGCACGTCATTTAGCCAATTGCGTGAGGTATATATCGTAAAGGATTTATTTAAGGAAGAATTAGAGAAGTTTAACACTATCGTTGAGGAACAGAACTAAATGAAAGACTGGCAATTATTTTTTCTGATTTTGATTTATTGCTTTTTAGTCCAAGTATTGATTTTGGAAAATATCAATGTGGGATTTTGGTTTCACCCTTTTGTGTATTTGTTTTTCCTCTTGTATTTGCCACCTGATTTGCCTAAATGGTTGTCTGTTCTTGTTTTCTTTTTTGTCGGATTCGTTTTTGATATTTTTCTAAATTCATTTGGTATTCATGCCTCTGCATGTCTTATTTTGGGTTTGCTCAAACCTTTTATTGCTGCCGACAACCTGAGTGTTGCGCCTACGCGCGATGAGGAAAAAGGCAGTTGGTTAAATAAAGGCAAACGCAGTTTCAAGATTGTATTCTTACTTTCATTTATTTTAGTACATCATTTCTGGGTATTTTTGTTAGAGTCTATGGGGCATGATTTTTTTACGGTACTTGTGCCTACTTGGTTAGCCAGCTCCGCTATCACTTACTTGTTTTTGATTTTGTCGGAAGAGTTATTTTATAAAACGTTCAAGTTTGAGAAATGAAAAAACAAAGTGGTTATTATGCTCAGATTTTCTATGTACTTTTAGTCATAGTAGGAGTAGTCTTTCTTGCCAAAATTGCTTTTCTTCAACTCGGAGGAGATGACTATCTAAAACAAGCGCTTCGCAACAGCTCAACCGAAATTACTTTGCACCCCGTCCGAGGTACAATCTATGACCGCAACGGGAAGTTAATTGTGTATAATGACTATGTATATGACCTGGTTGTGGTTCCAATCAAAACAGAAGCGTTTGATACCTTAGAGTTATGCAGAATCTTGGAAATGGATACCGCGGAATTCAAAAAAAGGATGCTAAAAGCGCGGGACTATTCGCGAAGAAAACCTACCGTTATTGCAAAAAATCTAAGCACTCCGTCTTATTCCGTATTGCAAGAAAACCTTTTTAGATTTCCCGGATTTCTTATAGAAAATAAAACCGATAGAAAATACAAAGTCAAAGGCATGGCACATGTATTGGGTTATACGAGTGAAGTTAACCGTACAGATATTGAGAATGATCCTTATTACAAGCCGGGAGATTTTATTGGTGTTACAGGAATAGAAAAGAGTTATGAAAAGGAATTGAGGGGAAATAACGGTGTACGTGTAATGATTGTGGATAAGCACAATATTGAGAAAGGAAATTTTGCCGATGGAGTTTATGATGTCAAACCTATTCCGGGAGAAGATATTTTTACTTCCATAGATTTAGACTTACAGGAATTAGCAGAAGAGTTTTTGGCGAACAAAACCGGAAGCATTGTAGCCATTAATCCCAAAACCGGTGAAATTCTTTGTCTTGCCAATAGTCCGGCTTATGACCCCAATGAATTAACAGGTCCTGAACGGAATAAAAATTTTCATAAATTGTTGATAGACCCTAAGAAACCACTTTTTAACAGGGCTTTAAAAGCGCCTTATCCTCCCGGCTCTACCTTTAAACCAATTCAAGCATTGATTGGGTTAGCAGAAGGTGTGATAACTCCACAAACATCATTTTCGTGTTACCGCGGATACTTGTTAGGAAACCGCAAGGTGGGTTGTCATGCTCATGCCAGCCCTGTGAATTTGAAATATTCTATCCAAACTTCTTGTAACGCCTACTACTGTCATGTGTTTAGAGATATTGTGGACAATCCCAAATACAAAAACGTGTCGGAGGGGCTTGAGACTTGGCTTGATTATTTGCACACATTTGCAATCGGTTCATATACTGGAATTGATATTCCCGGAGAATCAAAAGGGATTTTGCCCAGTGTTAAACTGTATTCGAAAGTGTTCGGGAAAAATTGGCGTTCTTCCAATGTCATTTCTGTTGCAATAGGACAGGGGGAGGTAGGAGTTACCCCTTTGCAAATGGCGAATTATACAGCTATCATCGCCAATGGGGGCTATTATGTCAGACCGCATGTTGTGAAATATATTGGCAGAGATAAAAAACACGTTCCGTCAAACTTGAAACGCCACTATGTATCTGTTGATACTTCCTATTTTCCTCTCATTATTGAAGCAATGAGTTTGGTTTATCAACCCGGAGGGACTGCATTTTGGGCTTCAATTCCGGGCATTAATCTTTGCGGCAAAACCGGAACAGCACAGAACCCACATGGGAAAGATCATTCAATTTTTGTAGGCTTTGGTCCTAAGGAAGATCCGCAAATTGCAGTTGCCGTTTTGATTGAAAACGGAGGGTTTGGAGCGACATGGGCTGCGCCTATGGCTTCTCTTCTTATGGAACGATATCTCAAACAAAATAAAGAAACCGCAAAGCCCGATATGTATAAAAGGATGCTGAACCCTGTAAATCCGATAGTTCCACCTCCAAATAAGGTGGAGTAATTTAGTTATTTATTTTAGCCAATAACCACAAATCTGCTAATACAAGCCATGTCAGAGCTCTCACAATTGGGACTGCGCGTGGAACTACACAAGGGTCGTGTCGTCCTTTTGCCTGCAAAATTGTGGACTCGCCTTCAGTATTGATTGTTTGTTGAGGTTTGCCAATGGTTGCAGTTGGTTTAAAAGCAACATCAAAATTGATAGGCATGCCGTTGCTGATTCCGCCTTGCAACCCACCGGAGTTATTTGTTTTTGTTTGAAATGAGGAACCGCTTAATATCCATTCATCATTTACTTCTGAGCCTTTTTTGCTACTCATGTTAAAACCACCGCCAAATTGCAGTCCTTTTACAGCATTCAATGAAAATATAGCCTGCCCAATTTTTGCTTGAAATTTGCCAAAAACAGGTTCTCCCAATCCAATCGGACAATTAAATATTTGCGTAGCAACAATACCACCTATACTGTCTTTTTCTACAACAGCTTGTTCTATTGCTTGTTGCATGAGTAGTGCGGTTTCAGGATGGGGGCAGTACAAAGGATTTTGAATTTGTTTGAGTTGGTCTAAACTCAAGTTTTCAGGAATTTGATGTGTGAAAAGTTGTTTTACATAACTAAGCACTTCTATATGGGTATGTTTTAGTAAACATTCTGCAACTGCACCGGCTGCCACCCAAGCAGCGGTAATTCGTGCAGAAGCTCTACCTCCACCTCTGTGATCTCTATTACCATATTTGTGATGATAAGTAAAATCAGCGTGAGAAGGACGAAACACTTGTTGAAGTGCATTGTAATCTTCCGGTTTTTGATTTGTGTTAGGAATCCAAATAGTCATGGGAGCACCGGTTGATTTTTCTTCAAAAATACCGGAGAGAAATTGAAACTTATCATCCTCTTTTCTGGGACTGACTAAGCCGGAACTGCCGGGTTTCCTTTCATCTAATCGTTGTTGTATAAGCGTAACGTCAATGCTAATCCCCGCAGGGATTCCGTCAATTACTACCCCTATGCCGCTACCGTGTGATTCTCCAAAAGAGGTGATTCGAAAAATGTCTCCAAAGCTATTTGATGCCATTACAAGGGCAAATGTAGGATTTGTAAGGAATTTATTGGGTTCAAAAAAGTTTCTTTAAAAGCGTATCTTAATACAATCTGCGATGAATTAAACCGTACAGTGATAAAAAAATGAGGCTGGTAGTATATTTTCACAGCCTCATTGGTGCGGAGAGACGGGGATTCGAACCCCGGGTACCGTGAAGTACACTTGCTTTCCAGGCAAGCCCGTTCGACCGCTCCGGCATCTCTCCTTGGGAGGATAAGGGGTGCAAAATTAATCAAATACAAAGATTGGCAAAATCTATTTTGCCCTTTTAAATAGCTGTAAAGCATTTTTAGAAGTGATAGCTCCAATCTCTTCTACACTCATTCCTTTGATTGTAGCTAATGTTTCTGCTACATGTAAAATGAATGCGCTTTCATTGCGTTTCCCTCGCATAGGAACCGGTGCTAAATAAGGTGAGTCTGTTTCAAGGATGATGTTGTCTAAACTCAATTGTTGAATTACAGAATCTAATCCTGATTTTTTGTATGTGAGTACTCCTCCAATTCCTAAATAGAACCCTAAGTTAATGATTTGATTCGCTTGTTGAAAATCGCCCGTGAAACAATGGAAAACACCTGTAACACCTCGATTTTGAGGCTTTTGCAATAGTGTGATAATTTCATTGATTGAATCTCTTGCATGTATGACTATGGGCAACCCGGTTTGTTGACTCCATCTGATATGTCTTTCAAAGGATGCAGTCTGTTGGTGAAAAGTTGACTTATCCCAATAAAGATCTATACCGGTCTCGCCAATGCCAATGTATTGTTCAGTGTTGTGCAGGAGTTCGTGTTCTATCTGTTGTAAAGTTTCCTCATAATCCTCTTTTACATCGCAAGGGTGCAGTGCCAGCATGGAATAACACAAGCCTTGATATTTTTCAGACAAATCATTCATTGGTTTGATTGTGTTCAAATCAATATTAGGTAGAAAGATTTTCTCAACTCCGACAGCTTTAGCACGTGCAATCATCAAATCCCTATCCACATCAAATTCTTTCACAAAAAGATGGGAGTGGGTATCTATCAGTTTCACCATTCTATGTTTTCTTTGTTTAAAAATGAGGCAATACCGCGTTTGCAGTCATCTGTAGCACGAGCTTTTGCGTTTGTTAAGGCTGCATATTCCAGTGCCTCAGTGTAGTTTGAAGGCATGTTAAACATCATTTCTTTAATGAGGCGCATTGAATCTGCTGAGTTTTTGGTAATGAGTTTAGTTGCGAAGTCTGAGACATAAGTGTCAAGATTGTTTTTTTCAATTACTTTGGAAATCAACCCCATTTCATGAGCTTCTGCTGCATGTATTAGTCTTCCGGACAGCAATAAGTCACGGGCTTTCCCTTCTCCAATTTTTTTACTTAAAAAGACCATTACGATTGCGGGAACAAAACCGATTTTGACTTCTGTATAAGCAAAAGTGCTATCCGGCTCAGCAAAACAAAAATCACAGACTGTAGCCAATCCGCAGCCCCCTGCAATGGCAGCACCGGATACTTTTGCGATCACCACTTTCGGAAATGATAGAATGGTTTTGAATAATTCCATCAGTTTTGTGGAATCAACGTGGTTTTCTTCAAAAGAATTTTTCTGCAATTTTTGCAAGTATGCGAGGTCTGCACCGGCACAAAAAGCAGTGCCCGAGCCTTCTAATATTACGACTTTAACTTGTTTGTTGTTTATTACAGATGTAAAAGCATTGCTCAGTTCAGCAACCATTTCATCATTGAGTGCGTTGCGCTTTTCAGGTCTGTTCATAATCACACGGGCAATGCGATTGTCAATTTCTAATTGTATCAATCCTGACATAATGCGCGAAAATAAGTCATATTTGAGCTATTGAAGCAAATAATTTGTTACATTCAAGAGGTGTTTCTTGTACCAAAGTTAATGATTAATTAGGGTGTACACTAACAAACCTTTCAATATTCCGCGACATTTCAATTCTTGTAATAAAAGATTTTACAATCCTCTCGTATAATGCATCACCTAGAATTTTGTCTTCTACTCCTCCGTCTATATTGGGGTTGTCATTGACCTCAATTACATATACCTGATTGTTTACCACTTTCAAATCAACACCATATAAACCGTCTCCCATTAAGGCAGATGCTTTGAGGGCTGCATTCAGAACGTTTGAAGGGACTTGTTCAATTGGATAGCATTGAAACGCGCCCTCATGGTCTTTCTGTTTGGAGTTCCAATTTATAATTTGCCAATGATTTTTTGCCATAAAATACTTACAAGCATAGAGTGGTTGGTTGTCAAGTACGCCTATCCGCCAGTCAAAGTCGGTTGGCAAATATTCTTGAACTAATATTAAGTCTGATTTTTTGAAAAGGTTTTCAAGACTGCTTTCCAATTCATGTAAACTGTTGACTTTGGACACACCGATTGAAAACGAGCCATCAGGACTTTTGAGTATCATTGGAAAGTCAAATTCTATCAACTCTTTTTTTATTTTGCTGTATTTGTTGAGTATAGCGGTTTTGGGTGTACCCAGATTGTTATGTGAGAGTCTTTCAAATAAAAAAATCTTGTTGGAGCAACGAAGAATAGACCATGGGTCATCGATCACCACCAAGCCTTCAGCGTATGCTTTTCTGGCAAAATGATAGGTGTAGTTGTTTACATCGGTGGTCTCGCGAATAAAGAGTGCGTCAAATTCACTCAGTCTGTTGTTGTCCTCGTATGTAATAAATTCACAATATACATTACATTCTTCGGCTGCATTTTTTAGCCGTTTCAATGCGAGCTTGTTGGATGGAGGATGGGTTTCTTTAGGGTTGATTAATATCGCCAGACAGTAAGTGTAATTTTTGAGTTTTGCAATGGAGAATCTCTTTGTTTTGAAGTATTCTTTTGCAAAAGATTGTACTAACTCAAAGTCTCCGGGAGGAATCTCTTTGAGTGCCAGTGGTTTGAGTTTTTTGATTTGCCATTTATCATGAACAAAAGCAAATTGAACATGGAACAAAGGTGCCTCAAACATTTGGTATAATTTTCTTGCAAGCAGTTTGTTGCGATTATCCATTGTTTGACCAAAATATACATTGAATCCGTGCAGTAGAGCATCGCATTTTGTCAATTCTTTTTGAATAAGCTCATTCAGGTCATCGGCAACCGTACGAATCAGGTGTAAATCCTTAAAGTCCCGAAGGGTGGTTACTGTAGGAATAACGCGTTGGTCTCTTGCTGCAGCAAGTAGTGAAACATAATAACCCAAACTTTGATAGCGATAAATGTTGGAAAGGTTAAATATCCTTGCCCTTATATCCGCCACATTGCCTATATTATGAATAAAATCAGTGGTTGACATAATCTCAACATCCTCTATTTGGAGAATCCATTTTTTGGGGTTGTCAACAATAATAATATTAGTGAGTTTGTTATTGTTATGTTTGGAGATTTTGAGGATTAACTTCAAAGCATCTCTCCCTTTTGAGTAGTAGTTTGGGATTTTTTTTAGTAACTCAAATCCAAATTTTTCATAGAAAAACCAAAGTCTCTTGTTGTCGGCATCCATTTCCAGTGAAATGAGTTGTACCCCTCTAGAATGAGCAATGTTGATCACATGTGCCATCAATCTCTCGCCAATCCCCATACCTTGAAATTGTATGATTACACCAATGGAATAAAGTCGTAAACTGTTTTTATGGTAATGAAGTATGATGCTGCCAATTTGTGTAATCTTATTTTCCTTCGTTATTTCTGCAATCCATACTTCTTGAACAGGACTTTTAATACTCCAAGTGATTTGTCTTCTATTGCTTTGCTGAAATGCTGGAAATGCAGATTTTTCTATGGATTCCAGAAGGTCGATATCATTTTTGTCTGCCCTTCTAATTGAGACATTCATGCCGGGTGTATTCTTTATTGAAAGTGCAATAGTAGGGTATAATCGTGTTCGTGTTGGATGAGGTTGTGAAGTTGTTTACAAATATTTGTATAAGATGAGGGTTGATGTCAAATAACGAAAATAAAGTGAATTAAAACCAATTGAATGATGCGGTGAATGTTATACATCTATTTTTGTCCCATCATGCAAGAGCAAGTTTTTTCAATCAGTACAATCAAAGCAGAAGGATTGTTTTATGCACTTTTTATCATTGCTGCATTCTTGGGCTTTATTAGTTTATTTGCGTATGGATTGTTTGCTCTCGTTGCACTGGGGGTGGTGTTGTCAATTGCTTTCTTAATATTGCGCAAGAGGCTGGCAGGCAATTATTATATAAAAGTTAATGATCAGGGGGTTGAATTTAGAATGAGTATTTTTACCAAACCTGCATTTCTTTCTTGGGATATCGTGGACAGAGTAAATTTCCATTTGTATGAAATTAATTTTCGTTTGAGAGATAGTAACAGAATTATCAATTTCCAAACAAACTATTTAAAATCAGCAGATGTTGAAACCTTTACAGCCTTAGTAAAGGAACAGTTCAAGCGTGTGAGTGCTTGTGATGAAGTTAAAGCATAATTCAATGTCTTTGGACGACTAAGGACTTTCATTTCCAATCTTTACGATTACTTTTGCCTGAAATTTTTGATACAATGAAATACGCACAACTTGATAGTTCAATCTTTATTGAAAATAGAAAACGTTTTACAGAGAAACTCAAACCCGGCAGTATAGCCATTCTTACTTCCAACTATGAATATCTGTGGAATGGAGATGCAACACATAAGTTTAAACAAAATTCAGATTTGTTTTGGCTAACCGGCATAGATCAAGAAGACACCTATTTAGTGCTCTTTCCCGATTGCCCTGTAAGTGATTACAAGGAAGCCTTGTTTTTGGTAGAGACTAATGCTGATATTGCTACATGGAACGGACACAAATACACAGTTCAAGAGGCATTTAACACATCAGGAATAAAAAATATTTTTTGGAATACACACTTTTATGAACAGATAAGAGCCATTATCAATATGGCGGAATATATTTATTTGTCAACAAATGAAAATGATCGCTATACCTATAATTCACCGTACAAATCACTAGATTTTGCATACAGTATCCAAAAGTCATTTCCGTTACATAAGTATGAAAGAGCTGCCCCTATTTTGCAACGATTGCGCTCAATGAAGTCTGAAAAAGAGTTGGCTCTTATGCGTCATGCAGTAGAGATTCATAAAAAGGCATTGTTGCGTGTATTAAAGTTTGTGAAACCCGGAGTAGGAGAATGGGAAATCGAAGCGGAAATGATACATGAATTTCTGCGTAATAGAGGTACAGGACATTCGTTTTCGCCTATTGTAGCCAGTGGTCCTTCTGCATGTGTATTGCACTATGTTGAAAATAACAAAGTGTGTGAAGATGGGCATTTGTTGTTACTTGACACCGGTTGCGATTATGCAAATTATGCCAGTGATATGACCCGTTGTATGCCTGTTAATGGTCGTTTTTCGCCAAGACAAAAACAAGTTTATAATGCAGTACTTACAGTGATGAGACAAGCCAGAGAGATGCTTGTTCCCGGTACTATGCTCATGGAATACCAAGAAAGAGTGGGGCTTTTAATGGAAGAACAGTTAGTAAACTTAGGATTATTAACCATGAATGATATTCATAATCAGAATCCCAAAAATCCTGCATATAAAAAATATTTTATGCATGGGACCTCGCATTTTATAGGCATTGATGTACATGATGTAGGCATGCGTTATGAGCCTATGCAAGCAGGGATGACTTTTAGTTGCGAACCCGGTATTTATATCAAAGATGAAGGAATAGGGGTGAGAATTGAAAATGAAATTTTGATTGGTAAAAATCATTTTATTGACTTAATGGATGAAGCACAAATGCCTATTGATGTAGATGAAATTGAGGCATTGATGAATAGCTAATTGCCTTGTAATCAGTGAGATTGTTGAGATAAAAAAACAAACGGGACAATCCGTAATTTTCTATATATTTGCACGTTTTATAACAGATGCCCTTGCGCCTAATCCTAAATAAGTCTTTATTGTTCATTTTGTCTTTGTCTTCATTGATTATAGTCGGCTGTTCGGCAAATAATAAAATTGCAAAATCAGGTACTCCTGATGAGAAATATGAGTTAGCTAAGTTATATTATAAAAAAGGTTCTTATGAAAGAGCACTGCCTGTATTTCAGGATTTAATGGGTAAGTACAGGGAGTCCAACAAAGTAGAAGAAATATACTATTACGTTGCCTATTGCTATTATGGAATGGGAGATTATGAAATGGCTGCAAGTCATTTTTACAACTTTACTGAATCGTTTTACAACAGCAAGAAAACAGAAGAATGTTTCTATATGTATTGCTTATGCCAATTCTATGCTTCTGACCCGCCTTATTTAGATCAGGATCTTACCAAGAGAGCCATAGACAATTTTCAACTCTTTTTGAATTTGTTTCCCGGAAGTTCTTACCAAACACAAGTAAATACACACATAGACGAATTGCGTAGGAAATTGAAAGTCAAAGCATATAATAATGCAATGATTTACTATCAAATGGATGATTTCAAAGCAGCGATTGTAGCTTTGACCGTATGCTTAGAAACCTATCCGGATATTGAAGAAAAAGAGGAAATAGAGTTCCTTATCTTTAAAAGTGCATATAAATATGCAACACTGAGTGTGAGGGATAAACAAGTTGAACGTTTTAATGAAGCCTTAAAATACTATCAAGAATATGTTGATGACTATCCTGCGGGTAGTGGCGTATATTCTAAAGAAGCAAGCCAATTGCAAAAGAAAATAATTGAAAATATTAATAATTTAAATAAAACAAAATGAGCTTATCAGAAATTCAAAAAAGATCAAGAGAGAATGCAGAAGCATGGGATACTCGTGTACTTGACAAAGACACAGGGAATATCTACAAAACTCTCGCTATCGTTTCTAAAAGATCAAACCAATTAACTGTTCAAATTAAAGAAGAGTTAACAAAGAAGTTGGAAGATTTTGCATCTGACCATGATAACTTGGAAGAGATTTTTGAAAACAGAGAACAAATCGAAATCTCTACGTATTATGAAAAATTACCTAAGCCAACATTAATGGCATTAGAAGAATTTGTAGAAGATAAAATCTACTACAGAGAGCCGGAAAATAACCCTGATGCACACTAAAGGGAAACGCATATTAATTGGAGTTACATCAAGTATAGCCGCCTATAAAGCGGCTTTTCTCGTTAGGGAACTTGTTAAATCAGGGGCAGAAATCCAAGTTATTATGACAAAAGATGCAACTGCTTTCGTTACACCACTTACTTTGTCAACGCTTTCCAAGCGTCCTGTACTAATTGAGTTTATTGATAGCAGTACTGGCAAATGGACTAATCATGTCGAATTAGCTCTTTGGGCAGATTTAATGCTGATTGCACCGACAACAGCCAATACGCTTGCAAAAATGGCTTCAGGTATATGCGACAATTTGTTAATGGCAATATATCTTTCAGCAAAATGTCCTGTGTTCTTTGCACCCGCAATGGATTTGGATATGTATGCCCATCCAACTACCAAGTCGAATATAAAAACAATTGTTGACAATGGTGGATTTTTTATACCTGCCGGTTCGGGTGAGTTGGCAAGTGGACTCTATGGAGAAGGGCGAATGGCTGAGGTTGAGGTTATTTTAGAAACTATCAATCGTTTTTTTTTACCAAGACTTAAAGGTAAGCAAGTGTTAATTACAGCCGGTCCTACTTATGAGAAAATTGACCCTGTAAGGTTTATTGGGAATTTTTCAACTGGAAAAATGGGTTTTTCCTTAGCTCAAGCCTTTGCAGAACAAGGTGCTACTGTTCAGCTTGTTTCAGGAGTAACTCAGCAAGAAGCAAATCATCCGCTTATAAAAGTGCATCCCGTTGTTTCAGCTGATGAAATGTATCAACAGTGTATGAAGTTTTTTGATAAATCGGATTTTGTCGTGATGTCTGCTGCAGTTGCTGATTTTAAACCCCAATCAGTCGCTAAAAGCAAAATTAAAAAAGAGGTGAGTAAAATGGAGTCAATTGCGCTTGAACCTAATATAGATATTTTGTTTGAAATGGGTAAGAAGAAAAAACATCAAACCTTAGTGGGCTTTGCATTAGAAGATAGCCATGAGATACAAAACGCTCAGAGGAAAGTCGAGAAAAAGAATCTTGATTTTATTGTACTCAACTCCATGAATGATAAAGGAGCAGGCTTTGGTTCAGATACCAATAAGGTAACGCTTATAGATAAAAAGTTTCAAGCAATAGAATTACCTTTGGCAAGTAAGATTGAAATTGCAAAACAACTCGTTGAACTAATTACTAAATGAAGCAATTTGTTATAAAAATAGTGCTTTTGACGGCTTTAAGCCTCTCTTTCGCTTTGCATGCGCAGGATATGAATTTTAATGTGAATGTGATTTCTAATCAAGTGCAACTCTCAGACAAAAGCATTTTTACGAGTTTGCAAAATTCGGTCATTCAGTTTATGAATGGACGTAAATGGAGCAAAGACCGTTTCTTGCAGCAAGAGCGTATCATGGTCAATATGATTATAGAAGTTACAGCGTATGACCCAAGTTCTAATGCTATCATGGCAAATTTTCAATTTCAGAGTTTACGCCCTGTATATAAATCAGGCTATACTACCATGATGACCAATTTTAGAGAAGAAGGTATTTCTTTTGAGTACCAAGCGTTTCAGTCAATGGACTTTCAAGAAAATAACAATGTATATAATTTAACGGGGGTCTTGGCATTTTATGCGTATGTAATCATGGGTATTGACTATGACAGCTACGGAGAGTTAGCCGGAACTCAATATTATCAACAAGCTAAAAGTATTTTAGATGCATCGCAGAATTTCCAAGGATGGCGACCCAATGATGGGCAACGTGATAAAAACCGCTTTTACTTGTTGGACAATCTGCTCAGTGACCGTTTTAAACCTTTGAGAAGCACAATTTATCAATACCATAGAAAAGGTTTGGATATTATGTATAAGGATGTGGTAGAGGGTAGGAAAGTGATTGAAGAATCTCTCAAAAATATTCAAGAATTGTGTAGAACACAACCAAATTCAATGATGGTGCGTAATTTCTTTTTGGTAAAACACAACGAAATAATCGAAATATACAAAGAAGCAACTGTGGCTGAGAAAAACAGAATCATAGAAATGCTCAAAAAGATGGATGTTGCCAATGCCGGAGAGTATGACAAAATAAGGCAGTCATGACCAATTCCGCAGACTTAGATTCCATACATTATTTTAATTCGGTTCCTGATATAATTTCTTTTATCAAGGAATACCAAGCCTCTCAGATTATTTTTCTATGTGATTTCAATACCCGTATTCATTGCTTCGAACCTTATTTTACATCTTTGGGATTCTCTCTTATTGGAATTCCGGATGGGGATATGCATAAGAATATGGAGAATGTCGCTTATATCTGTGAAAAACTGCTGATGATGCAAGCAGACAGAGACACCTTGCTGGTAAATTTGGGAGGAGGAATGATTTGTGACATAGGCGGATTTGTGGCTTCAGTTTTCAAACGCGGAATTCGTTTTGTGAATATTCCGACCACCACTTTGGCTATGGCGGATGCGGCTTTTGGAGGAAAAACCGCGGTTAATCTCGGACAAGTCAAGAATGCAATAGGGACATTTAAAGCTGCTGAGTCAGTGTGTATCTGCCCTGATTTTATTAAGACTTTGCCTAAAAGAGAACAAAAATCCGGCTTTGCGGAGTTGGTTAAAATGGCGCTCTTGTTTGACGCAGGGGAATGGAATCTGCTTTCTCAATTTTCAAAAATTCCTGCACCCGGAAGTCCGGAACTCACGGAGGCTATTCGCTTTGCATTGCAAGCAAAGAAGAAAGTTGTGATGCAAGATCTTTATGAAAAAGATTTGCGCAAATCGCTCAACTACGGGCACAGCATTGGACATGCCATTGAAGCGGTGTATAATCAGTCCGGAGAAAAAATGCTGCACGGAGAAGCTGTTTTCTGGGGAATGCAACTTGAGAATCTGATTGGAGTTCGTGTTGGAATTATGGAAGAAACAGAAAGACAGAAGATAGCTGCGGTGTTGAATGTCTTTCATCCCTTGCCGGAGAGTTTGCAGGAAGTGGATGCTATCATGGAAAGCCTGCTAAACGATAAGAAAAATAAATCGGGTAAAATTTTAATGACTTTACTTGAAAAACCGGGTAAATTTATTCTCAATGCGGAAGTAAGCCC
The DNA here is from genome assembly GCA_023228875.1 of Bacteroidia bacterium. Lineage (NCBI taxonomy): Bacteria > Pseudomonadati > Bacteroidota > Bacteroidia > Bacteroidia bacterium. The sequence continues at coordinate 103,786 of JALOAG010000008.1, forward strand.
CGAAACAGTATTTGAGGTTCTTACTAATTTCAACCGATTATGAAGTCTTGCAGCCTGAAATATAAAAGCATAGGCGAAGCAGAAGTTGAGATAGAAGCACCGTCCTCAAAGAGTATTCACAATCGCTTGCTGATTCTCAAAAAACTATACTTCCCCAATCTGAACTTGCTGAACGAATCCATGGCAGGAGACAGTGTTCTATTAAAGGAAATTATTCAACAACCTTTTACCCACACAACTCTTGATGCGCTGGATGCCGGCACCTGCTTCAGGTTTATGACCGCGTTATTGTCGGTAACAACTTCACATTGTGTTTTGACAGGAACTAAGCGTATGAAAGAAAGACCTGTCAAAGGATTGGTGGATATGCTCAGACAAGCCGGTGCGGATATTACCTATACCGAAAAAGAAGGATTTCCGCCTTTGAAAATAAAGGGAAAAGCATTGGAAGGCGGTGTTGTTATTCATTCTGAATCAAATGTGAGCAGCCAGTTTTTTTCAGCTATGGCAATGGTTGCACCTTCATTCAGCAAAGGCTTAACCCTGATATTGCCCGATAATCTCGGCTCTAAGCCTTATTGGCAAATGACTCTTGACTGCATGTGTCAGTTGGGTATTCCTTATGAAAAGCAAACCGATACCCGATATTATTTTCCGCACTTTCAGCCGGTGAATGAACACAAGGAATTCAAGATAGAACAGGATTGGAGCGGAGCGTCTTATTTTGTGCTGCTCCCTTTGTTAATACAAGATTTGACCATAATTCTAAAAGGTTTTTCTCTTAACAGCATTCAAGGAGATGCCGCATTTCTTAAAAAGATTGCACCCCAACTCGCACTTAAACTGACCGAAACACGTGAAGGGGTTTGTATAACTAAACTTCGGCAAAACACAGCATTGCCCGAGCGCATTGATTTTAAATCTGCTCCCGATTTAAGTCTGAATTTTATTGTGATGATGGCTTTGCTCAGACATGATATTGTCTTCACCGGGCTGGAATCTCTGGCTGTCAAGGAAAGCGACCGAACCCTTGCCATTCAACAGGAATTGCAAAAAGTTGGAGTGCAGTTTTTCAACCAAGAAAATGCTTGGCATCTCAAGACTCAAGGATTCTCTCTTTCATCTACGATTGAATTCAGTACTTATAAAGATCACCGGGTTGCAATGGCTTTGAGTTATTTCGGACTATTTACTCAAGCAATTATTCACGAGCCGGAATCCGTATCTAAATCCTTTCCCGATTTCTGGAATCAGCTTTCAAAAACAGGAATTTTTTGCAATATATAGGACTTTTTGTCCTTTTTTGATGCGGGTTTCAGCCGTTTTGTCTCTCTTTTTGAAATGGAATGAATTTCGATTGTTAGCTATCAAATAAAACATTATAATACTATGGCACTCATTAAATTTAACAACCCCGATTTATTCCCATCTTTCAATTCTGTATGGGATGATTTCTTCAGTAACGACTTCTTTAACAAAGGAGTAAAATTAGGAACCACAATTCCCGCTGTTAACGTAAAAGAAACAGACAAGGATTATCAGCTTGAAGTAGCTATTCCCGGTCTTAAGAAAGATGACTTTAAGGTTCATGTAGAAAACGGAATCTTGAATATCTCTTCCGAGAGCAAGCAGGAAAAAGAAGAGAAGGACGGTGAAAAAGTTACTCGCAGAGAGTTTAGCTATTCTTCATTCAGCAGAAGTTTCTCCTTGCCTGAAAACGCAGACGAAAACAATGTTAATGCTGCCTACAATGACGGAATTCTGAAAATTGATATTCAGAAAAAAGTTCTTGCTCCTGCAAATGGCAAACGTACCATCGAAATCAAGTAATTAGTTTTTTCATATTAGTTTAGTTTTAAAGTTAAAGGGGTTCGGAGTTTCTGAGCCCTTTTTCTTGAAAACTAAAAACCCGCTTCCTGTTTTGAGAGTGGAGAGTTGATAGTTAAAAGTGGAAAATGGAGAGCTGAAAGTGTTGAAGTGGAAAGCCCGACAGAAGGAACCTGCCCGACCTTCGGGCAGGCGAATAGATTTGTGATAATAATATTACATTTTTTCAGATTCATTCATCGTTAATTTCTTTACTCCTTTTTTTAATACTTAACCTACCTCAGCACCCTCACATATTGGTTATATACGGAATTTCCTGTCATTACTCTGACAATATAGATACCCTCTGCCAATTCTTGTGTAGAGATTTCCCAATGTCCCGAGTTGAGAGAACCTTTTGCCAGCTTCTTACCCTGAACATCATACAGTTCAACGGACTTAATAGTATTTTTCTCCGGATCATCAATGCCTGTCGGGTTGAGTTTATCCTGAGCCGTTTCTATAACTAAGATGTCATTAACAGGGTTGGGGTAGAGAATAAAAGCCGTTTGTGGTTGCGGTTTTGGATTCCCGTCTTCGGGCATTGTGCGCGAGAGGGGTATATACCATATTGTGTTTTCCGGATCCTCATAACACTGACTATTTACATTGGCGAGGATGTCGCCATGTAATTTTATAGTGGTCAAATGCGGTGGTGGTGCACCGCTGTAGTTCCCGATACTGAAATAATCTGCACCTCCGGAAATAATATCTGAGCCGGGAGGCGAAGGATACCAATAGTTATCGGTAGCATCAATATTTGCCGTAATGTTGTCCGGGATAGTTCCCGTAACAAAGTGATAGGGCGGGCTGCCTCCTGTGGACGGTTCCCCTATGAAGTTATTGTATCCGTCTTCCAGATACAGCAGGGCTGTATTCAGCCGGATGGAGTTGCCATTTACCCAGAATGAATTGTTGCCTCCGTAATAGTAGGGTGCAGTACCCGAAGCTGTGCTTGTACTTAAGTTTATTTCCGTATTCACTCCGGCTTCGATTCCAACCGCGTTTGAATACAGTTTAGTACAAGCAAGAACAAGTGTTCCTCCGTCATCTTGCTCTGCGTTAAAGGAAATTCCGGTACCACTGTTAGCATTCAAAATAATGGTTTCTTCAATGTACAAAAGTCCATTACCTGCCTGAGCCACAGCAGTTGCATTGAATCCGAACATTGAGTTTGTGATTTCCGACTCAGCAGCCGGTGATTGAATCAGCACTCCCTGATTGTTATAATAAAAACTACAGTTGTCAAGAATGAGGCTGCTTTGATCGGATACTATTCCTGCGTAAGAATTATTTTTAAACAAGATGTCTAAAAATTCCATTCTGTCTGAATATACATTGATAACCTGAATCCCTGTTGCCAATTCTCTGAAATCGGTATTGAGGAACGAATAGTTGGATTGCCCGCACAGCACAAGTCCTGCACCGCCCCCTCGGGTGCGCACATTTTCGTAGGCAATGTCTGAACCACATTTCAGACTGCTTCCTTGCGACACCACAATGAGTCCGTCTGTAACAGCCACAGAGGCAACATAATTGCCCGGATTGGAGGCGGGGTGTGGTATCTGAAGCTCTCCGCCCTCTACTTTGAGCAAAAGGTTGTTTTTGCCCGAGCCGGTCAATTGGATTGAGGAGGTATTACCCTCGGCTACAATCTGATTGCCGGTAAAGCCGGAGGGTCTTATGAAATGAACATATCCTACATGAGAGGCGCTGCCCTTTTGGGGATTGAAAACGGCTCCGTTTTGAAGCCTTAGTTTCCCGAGAATCTCAATCTTAGCATCTTCTCCTTCCAAAAGAATGATTGCCCCCTGATGAATAACTAACTCTGCTCCTTCTTCGATTACAAGCTTGGAACCATTGTTAATCCTGAGAGTTCCTCCTGTTTCTATGGTAAGGATACTCTCATCTGTCATATAGACAATACCTTTATTATTATTTGCTCCATTGTTATCTCCGATGATAAAGTTGCCACCATTATCCACCACTACGTTGTTGTTACAACCACGTTTGACAACAGACATTGTGCTACCCTGTTCAGGCACATAGACGGTGCTACCAGAACCATCTCCTGTAGCATAGTTTCCGTTGATTTGTACCACAGCCCCAGAACCAATATACACACCCGGCAATCTGTCTTTGAGTGGTTCTCCAAAATTATATGTACCTGCAAAAGGATATGCCATTCCAATATCGTTTTTGGCTAACTCACCCACTAACCATGCTATATTTGCAGGGCTTATATAGACATGCTTCTGGTTATTGTCAGGAGCATAATAGGCTTGGAAAGGGAATTTGTCAGGATAGGGTCTGTCAAAATTAGGCAAGTTCCCCTTTATATCATAAAAATAGTCTGAAGTGTTGATATCCAAAGAACTGATGGTAGGGATGAAACATTCTTTGTCATTATAGGTCTTGATTTTGCCGAGATAAAATACCTTATAAATAAGTTGATATCCAGCCTGACTTTTTATATCTTCTCTATATCCACCCGGCACATGGTCGGTAGAGACACAGTTACTCGGTTTTAGTTTTGTTCGGCTGTACCAGTTAATTCCAATAATACCAATAAAGCTTTTAATAACACCATTAAAGATAATTCTATCCCAATATCCACTCCCAAAGTCGATCTCCTTTCCGCAAAGTGCATAAATATCAACATCTACCCCGTAATTAACTACCCAACCACGATGATGCCAACTAAGTAATCTGTCGCCCGGATTAAAGCCCATGTCTTGCCCTATACGGCTCCCATTAGCAATAGCAATATTTCTGCAAAGTGTTGGATAGTTCCCCACATCATTAAGTCTTTGCATAAACTCCGTACGTAAATTATCAGCACTACCATTCTCCCTATCACAATGATTGAGCAGAAGCTGACGAGTTGCAGGTCTCTGTAGTTTATTTTTGTAATTGTGTTTTGCTTCCGATTGTAATCCTTTAAAAAACTTTGCAAGATGCTGAAACCCCAAAGGGACATTTGCCCCTTTATGTGGAGAATCAAAGGAGACATAAGTTCTTACGCAGTGAGGCATATTATTATGTTCCATATAGCTTAGCGCATATTTGGCTACCTGCCCTCCCATACTCACACCAGCCACTAGAATTTCTTCATTACTGCATTTCCACTGGTTTATGTGCTGAATGAGTTTGACAAGTACCATTGCATTATCTTCCATATATGTAGCTCCGTCTTCAAAATCCAAGTAAATAATATCATATCCAGCAGCTTCTAATGTAGCTATCAGAAGAGGACCATTCTCAAATTCGGGATATTTTTCGACATTTTTTTCTCCGTTTAGAATATCAACCAAACCTATTTCTCCGCATTTTCCATTACGACAGCCTGTTGGATGTTCTTTTGTACCAAAGTCTATTCCTTCCACTATAATCAGGGGCTTTGTTAGGCAGGTATGCTTTGTCCCATATTTGTCTTTACCAAATTTAATAGGCGCGTATCCTTTAGCAGGAGTGTCTCCTACAATGGCTCTGTCTGCAACAATAGTAGTAATTTCTGCATCATATTCGTCTGCACGTATAACTCCAATATTAAATTTGGAATTGAGTATAAATCCCTGGTAAACATATATTCTTAGATTGATTTCAAAATCTTGTTTTTCCCCTATTTCAGCTATTTCTCCTATACCCATTATCAATATTTCCGAATTAAAATCCATTTGTTGCCACTCTCCTCCGTTGATACTTATTTCCATGTGATCAATACCGTCAACTCTATTAGTAAAAAAAAGTTCAGAAGGAAAAATCAGTTTTAAAGTATCAGAAAAGGCATAAGTATCATCTATGGGTGAGGCTATAGAAAATAAAGAGTCCGTAAGAAAGGGATTGGCTATTCCCGTAGTAAAGACTTGCCCACCAGAGGTATCTACCCATCCGCTGTCAAATGCTTCCGGATGAAGATGGTTGTAGTCAAACCACAGTCCCATGAGCGGTATATAGCCATTGTCAATATAGGAACCCGCAAGGGAATACACGTTTTCTATTGGAACTATACTGGTGTCTTTGTCAACTTGTGCATTATAACTGTTGTAATACAACTGATACCATCCAGAAGAAAAAGAAAGGCTGTCAGTTGCCAATCCTCGATACCAAAAGAGGGAGGAGTCCATTAACCCCTTATCCATTAACAAACCTGTGGTGATAAAATGTGATGTGTCCAAAGGGGCATACATCCATTCAAGCATTTCTTTAAGACCAGAAGTACTGTCAGGTGGTGTCTGCGCCTTTGCGCTGTAAGAGCCTACTAATAGCAGGCAAATTGCTAAAATGTGTCTTAATTTTTTCATATCTTTTGTTTTTTAGTTGGTTAAAATTCGATTAAATAAAAGGCGGTATCGGGGGGGGAAGGAGTATTTATATTAAGAGTATCTTTATAAATCAAATTGCCATATATTGTACTTGTACCCATACCGTCATATACACTATAATAAAATAGTGTCTCTTTATTAGGCTCTTTATGAAAAGTAATAGAAGTATCAACCCCTCGCCTAAATTGAGAATATTCAATACTCATAAAAGCCCCCCCCTTATTCCCTTTAATATGTAAAGTCAAATATCCATAAGGCATAAGAGTAACATTCATCGTGCTTTTGCCTTTGCTGTTAAAGGTAATACGCGGGAAGCTGGATTTTTCAAAATACTTCTGGTTTTC